>NZ_LSKN01000069.1:0-139416 GCF_001557075.1 Methylobacterium sp. CCH7-A2 | reverse complement strand
CGCGGCTCGATGCGGGCGACGCGCGGGGCCTGCCGGGGCGCCGGCTGCAGGACGATCCGGTCGAGTTCCTGGCCGCTATAGGGATCGAGGATGAGGCGGATGCGGGCGCCGCTGCGGGTGCGCCCGTCGACGACATAGGCGGAGCCGGTGGCGATGGTGCGGTCGACCTGCACCAGGCCCAGATCGCGGGCGGCGATGCGTGAGATCGCGCGCTGCGGGATTGGTGCCGGCGGGCGCGGCGCGACATAGCGGTAGCCGTAGCCATAGCCGAAGCGCTGCTCGAGATAGGGCGCGTCGTCATCGAGATAGTACTGGGCCGAGGCGGAGCCGGCACTGCCGGCGAGGGCGCCGGCGACGGCCAGACCCATCAGCGCGGTGCGCGTCGGCGCGGTCGAACGAAGAACCATGAGGGGCAGACCCTTCCAGGATGGACTGACAAGCGTTCAGTCTTCCTTAGGGATTGCGGCGGGCGTGGGGCTGAAAGCGGGAGGGTTTCAGCCCTCCGCGGCCTCGATCAGGGCGATCAGCCGGGTCACATCGGCTTCGGGCGTGGCGAAGGACATCACGAAGCGGCCGACCACCTCGCCCTCGGCGAGCGCTTCGCCCACCGGGAGCGCGCGCGCGGACCAGTCGATATAGCCGACCCCTGCCGCTTTCAGCCGTGCCTGCAGGGCCGGAGACAAAATCAGAAACACTTCATTGGCCTGGCAGGGCCAGGCGAGGCGGGCCTGGGTGCTGCGCCCGATCGCCTGGGCGAGGCGCTGCGCCAGCGCATTGGCATAGCGGGCCAGGTCGAGCCAGTGCCCGTCGGCGAGCAGCCCCTCGAACTGGGCGCCGATGAGCCGGCCCTTGGAGAGAGTCTGGCCGGCGCGCTTGCGGCGCCATTTCATCTCGGCCGCGCGGGCGGGATCGAAGAAGACGACCGCCTCGGCCGCCCAGGCGCCGTTCTTGGTGCCGCCGAAGGAGAGCACGTCGATGCCCGCCTTCCAGGTCGTCTCGGCCGGGCTGCAGCCCAACGTCACCAGCGCATTGGCGAAGCGGGCGCCGTCCATGTGCAGAGCAAGGCTGCGCGGCGCGGCGGCCGCCTTCAGCGCGCGGATTTCGTAGGGCGTGTAGATCGTGCCGCATTCGGTGGCCTGGGTGATCGACAGCACCTGCGGCTGGACCTGATGCAGGGCGCCCTCGCGGAAGCGGGCCAGCGTCTGGGTGACATCTGCGGGCGAGAGCTTGTTGCCGGCGCCGGGCAGGCCGATCAGCTTGGCGCCGTCGCTGAAGAATTCCGGCGCGCCGCATTCGTCGTCCGCGACATGGCTCTCTTCATGGGTGATGACGGCACCCCAAGGGCGGGTCAGGCTCGCCAGCGCCAGGGCATTGGCCGCCGTACCGCTGGTGACGAGGAAGACCGCGACTTCATGCTCGAAGATCTCGGCGATGCGTCGCTCAGTGGCTTGCGTCCAGCCATCCGTGCCATAGGCCGAGGCCGGTCCGTCATTGGCGGCGGCGATCGCGGCCATGACCTTCGGGCTGGCGCCCGCGATGTTGTCGCTGATGAAGTTCATGCCGCCAGCGATAGAGATCGGCGGCGCCGTCGCCAAGGGCGCCGGGCGCCTAGCCGACCAGCGCCTGCACGAGCAGGGTCAGCGAGGCCGCGATCAGCGCGAGGAAGGTCGCGACCATGCCGGCGACGCGGAAGCGCAGATCCTCATCGAGATGCGAGACGCCCCAGGCATGGCTGGCGCGTCCCAGGAGCAGGCACAGGCACAGCCCGTGCAGCAGCAGGGCCGGCGCGCCACGGAACTCGGCCATGGCGAGCAGCAGCAAGGCGAGCGGCGTGTATTCGGCGAAATTGCCATGGACGCGGACGCGCCGTTCTAGTTCCCGGTCTCCGGCCGTGCCGATGGCGACACGGCCGCTACGCCGCTGCCGGACGACCGACAGGGAGAGCATGACAAAAAGCAGCGCCAGCAGCGCGGCATAGACGGGGACGATCACCAGCGACATCGGGCCTGACCATGGAATACGGAAGCCGCCAGCCTAGGCGCCCGGTCCTCGGGGCGCCAGAGCCCCGCGGGGCACGCCCGACAGGAAGTGAGCGCTCTCCGCGGCCAGTCATGCCAGAAATGTCGGGATGCGGGGCTCACTCAACATAAAATTTCCGAAGGGTGTCGATTCACCGCTTGTGCGAAGATTGGAATTCTGGCAAATTCACGAGATAGGACAGTGTTGCTGTCCCATTTTTCGCCGTGCCGATCGGGCCCCTCTGGGAGAACGGTCGTGCCAAACGCAACGGAGCGGATCGATGACGAAAGGCGCGGCCAAACACGCCAAAGCCAATCGTACGCGCGCCGCCCGCAAAGCGGCAGCCTGACAGGCGCGGCAGGGCGAAAGCCCTCAGCGCCTGCGGAGGACGCGGGCGCCCCGAGACCAGCGCAAGCCACCTCCGACGACAAAGCGAGCGGCCCGGTTGGCCCCGTCCTTGCTGCGGCTTCGCGAGCCGGGGTCAAGACGGGTCCGGTGCGGCAGACAGGTGATATGGACTCAAGGTGGCCCTCCGGCGGAAGCTGGGCGGGCCGTGGCAAGCGGGGTTTGACGATGAGCGAAACCAGCCAGTCGAGCGGCGCCTTCGAGCGCGCGGAGACCTCGGGCGGCGCCACGCCGGCCACGCCGGCCTTCGAGCGCTTCCCCGAGGTTCGCGATCCGGCGATGCCGGTGCGCCAGGGTCTCTACGATCCGTCGATGGAGAAGGATTCCTGCGGCGTCGGCTTCATCGCCGACATGAAGAACCGCAAGAGCCACGCCGTCGTCGCGCAGGGCCTGCAAATCCTGCTCAACATCGACCATCGCGGCGCGGTCGGCGCCGATCCCAAGCTCGGCGACGGCTGCGGCATCCTCACCCAGATCCCGGACCGCTTCTTCCGCGAGGAATGCGCGACGCTCGGCATCACCCTGCCGGATGTCGGCCATTACGCGATCGGCCAGTTCTTCATGCCGCGCGACAATGGCGACCGGAAGACCTGCGAGGACATCGTCGAGCAGACGGTGACCGAAGAGGGGCTGATCTTCCTCGGCTGGCGCGACGTGCCCGTCGACGGTTCCGATCTCGGCAAGGCGGTGAAGGAGACCGAGCCGGTCCATCGCCAGCTCTTCGTCGGCCGCCCGGCCGAAATCGCGACGGAGGAGGAGTTCGAGCGCAAGGTCTACGTTCTGCGCAAGTCCGTCTCCAACAAGGTCTACAAGCTGAAGGACCGCGCCACCGCGACCTATTACCCGGTCTCGATGTCGGCGCGCACGATCGTCTACAAGGGCATGGTGCTGGTCACCCAGCTCGGCAGCTATTTCAAGGATCTGCAGGACGAGCGCTTCGAGAGCGCGATCGCGCTGGTGCATCAGCGCTTCGCCACCAACACCTTCCCGTCCTGGCGGCTGGCGCATCCCTACCGGATGGTCGCCCATAACGGCGAGATCAACACGCTGCGCGGCAACGTCAACTGGATGGCGGCGCGGCAGGCTTCGGTCGATTCCGAGCTGTTCGGGCCTGACATCTCGAAGCTCTGGCCGATCTCCTATGAGGGCCAGTCCGACACCGCCTGCTTCGACAACGCGCTCGAATTCCTGGTGCAGGGCGGCTACTCGCTCGCGCACGCGATGATGATGCTCGTTCCCGAGGCCTGGAACGGCAACCCGCTGATGGATGAGGAGCGGCGCGCCTTCTACGAATACCACGCCGCGCTGATGGAGCCCTGGGACGGGCCGGCCGCGATCGCCTTCACCGACGGCAAGCAGATCGGCGCGACGCTGGACCGCAACGGCCTGCGGCCGGCGCGCTATCTCGTCACCGATGACGGGCTCGTGGTGCTCGCCTCCGAATTCGGCGTGCTGCCGATCCCGGAGGAGAAGATCGTCGAGAAGTGGCGCCTGCAGCCCGGCAAGATGCTGCTGATCGACCTCGAAGAGGGCCGGATCATCGGCGACGACGAGATCAAGGCGAGCCTGTGCCAGGCCAACCCCTACAAGGAGTGGCTGAAGCGCACCCAGATCGTGCTGGAGGACCTGCCGCCGGTCGAGGCGCGGGCGCAGCGCACCGACGTCGCCCTGCTCGATCGCCAGCAGGCCTTCGGTTACACGCAGGAGGACACCCGCCTGCTGATGGCGCCGATGGCGGTGACGGGGCAGGAAGCGGTCGGCTCGATGGGCACCGACACGCCGATCTCGGCGCTCTCGTCGAAGTCGAAGCTGCTCTACACCTATTTCAAGCAGAACTTCGCCCAGGTCACCAACCCGCCGATCGATCCGATCCGCGAGGAACTGGTGATGAGCCTGCTCTCCTTCATCGGGCCGCGGCCGAACATCCTCGACCTGGAGGGAACCTCGCGGCGCAAGCGCCTCGAGGTGCGCCAGCCGATCCTGACCAATGACGATCTCGAGAAGATCCGCTGCATCGGCCATTATGAGGATCGCTTCGACACCAAGACGATCGACTTCACCTATCCGGCGCGCGACGGTGCGGGCGGCATGGCGGCGGCGCTGGAACGCCTCTGCGAGCGCGCCGAGGCGGCGGTCCATGGCGGCTACAACATCATCATCCTGTCCGACCGCCTGGTCGGGCCGGACCGGATCCCGATCCCGGCGCTGCTGGCGACGGCGGCCGTGCATCATCACCTGATCCGCAAGGGTCTGCGCACCTCGGTCGGCCTCGTCGTGGAATCGGGCGAGCCGCGCGAGATCCACCATTTCTGCTGCCTCGCCGGCTATGGGGCGGAGGCGATCAACCCCTATCTCGCCTTCGACACGCTGCTTGACCTGCACGAGCAGGGCGCCTTCCCGACCGAGGTCGACGCCTATGAGGTGGTGAAGCGCTACATCAAGTCCGTCGGCAAGGGCGTGCTGAAGGTCATGTCCAAGATGGGCATCTCGACCTACCAGTCCTATTGCGGCGCGCAGATCTTCGACGCGGTCGGCCTGCGCAGCGACTTCGTCGAGCGCTACTTCTTCGGCACGGCGACCGCGATCGAGGGCGTCGGCCTGGAGGAGGTCGCGCTGGAGAGCGTCAGCCGCCACAAGGACGCCTTCGGCGACGCGCCGGTCTATCGCAACAGTCTCGATATCGGCGGCGAATATGTCTACCGCATCCGCGGCGAGGAGCATGTCTGGACGCCGGACGTCGTCGCCTCGCTGCAGCATGCGGTGCGCCTCAACGCCCAGGACCGCTACGAGGCCTTCGCGCAGCAGGTGAATGACGAGGCGCAGCGGCTGACCACGATCCGCGGCCTGTTCAAGCTGAAGCAGGCGCGCGACAACGGCCGCGCGCCGGTGCCGCTGGAGAGCGTCGAGCCGGCCTCCGAGATCGTCAAGCGCTTCGCCACGGGCGCGATGTCCTTCGGGTCGATCTCGCGCGAAGCGCACGAGACCATCGCGATCGCGATGAACCAGATCGGCGGCAAGTCGAACACCGGCGAGGGCGGCGAGGAGCCGATCCGCTTCAAGCCGATGGCCGACGGGCGCTCGAAGCGCTCCGCGATCAAGCAGATCGCGTCCGGCCGCTTCGGCGTGACGACCGAATATCTCGTCAATGCTGACGTCATGCAGATCAAGGTCGCGCAGGGTGCCAAGCCCGGCGAGGGCGGCCAGCTGCCCGGCCACAAGGTCGATGCGAAGATCGCCAAGGTCCGGCATTCGACCCCGGGCGTCGGACTGATCTCGCCGCCACCGCATCACGACATCTATTCGATCGAGGATCTGGCGCAGCTGATCTTCGACCTGAAGAACGTCAACCCAACGGCGGATGTCTCGGTGAAGCTCGTCTCCGAGATCGGGGTGGGCACGGTCGCGGCCGGCGTCGCCAAGTCGCGCGCCGACCACATCACCATCTCGGGCTTCGAGGGCGGCACGGGCGCGAGCCCGCTGACCTCGCTGAAGCATGCCGGCTCGCCCTGGGAGATCGGGCTCGCCGAGACGCAGCAGACGCTCGTCCTCAACCAGCTGCGCGGCCGCGTCGCGCTGCAGGTCGATGGCGGCCTGCGCACGGGCCGCGACGTCGTCATCGGCGCGCTGCTCGGGGCCGACGAGTTCGGCTTCTCGACCGCCCCGCTCATCGCGGCAGGCTGCATCATGATGCGCAAGTGCCATCTCAACACCTGCCCGGTCGGCGTCGCGACGCAGGATCCGGTGCTGCGCAAGCGCTTCAAGGGCCTGCCCGAGCACGTCATCAACTACTTCTTCTTCGTCGCCGAGGACGTGCGGAAGATCCTGGCCGAGATGGGCTTCACCCGCCTCGACGAGATCGTCGGCCGCTCGGACCTGCTCGACAAGCGCGAGGCGATCGACCACTGGAAGGCCAAGGGGCTCGATTTCTCGCGGCTGTTCCACAAGGTCGATCTGCCGGACGTGGCGATCCGCCATGTCGAGCTGCAGAAGCATCCGATCGACGATGTGCTCGACCGCAAGCTGATCGAGGGCGCGCAGGACGCGCTGGAGACCGGCACGCCGGTGGTGCTCGAGCACCCGGTTTGCAATGTCGACCGCAGCGTCGGCGCGATGCTGTCGGGCGCCGTCGCCAAGAAGTACGGCCATGCCGGCCTGCCGGAGGACACCATCACGGTGAAGCTCTCGGGCACCTCGGGCCAGAGCTTCGCCGCCTTCCTCGCAGCAGGCGTGACCGTCGAGCTGACGGGCCAGGCCAACGACTATGTCGGCAAGGGCCTGTCGGGCGGCAAGCTGATCGTGAAGCCGGACCCGGCCTCGAAGGCGGTGCCGGAGCGCTCGATCATCGTCGGCAACACGGTGCTCTACGGCGCGATCTCGGGCGAGGCCTATTTCCGCGGCATCGCCGGCGAGCGCTTCGCCGTCCGCAATTCGGGTGCGGTCGCCGTGGTCGAGGGCACGGGCGACCATGGCTGCGAGTACATGACGGGCGGCGTCGTCGCGGTGATCGGCCCGACGGGGCGCAACTTCGCGGCCGGCATGTCGGGTGGCATCGCCTATGTGCTCGACGAGGACGGGACCTTCCCGCAGCGCTGCAACCTCTCCATGGTCGATCTCGAACCGGTCGAGGAGGAAGAGGACCTGATGGAGCGGCTGCACCATCATGGCGGCGATCTCGAGCACAAGGGCCGCATCGACATGGCCAACATGTCGGGCCATGACGAGGAGCGCCTGATGCAGATGCTGACGAACCATGTCGACTACACCGGTTCGGAGACGGCCAGGCGCATCCTGGAGAACTGGGCCGATTACCGGACCAAGTTCGTCAAGGTGATGCCGGTCGAGTACCGCCGGGCGCTGCGCGAGATGGAACAGGCGCGCTCGCTGCAGGCGGCGGAATAACACGAGGGTCGGTCCCGGGCGGGCTTCTGCCGCCCCGGGGCTTCATCGGGACAGGCGCCCCGCCCCGCGGGGATGCCCGGCTGAGCCGGGCGGGACGGCGAGAGACACAGGCATGGGCAAGGTCACCGGCTTTCTCGAATATGACCGGCAGGAGCAGAAGTATCAGCTCGCCGGCGACCGCATCCGTCATTTCCGGGAGTTCACGCTCCCGCTGGAGGAGCGCGACGTCAAGAAGCAGGCGGCGCGCTGCATGGATTGCGGCATCCCGTTCTGCCATGGGCCGACCGGCTGCCCGGTCCACAACCAGATCCCGGACTGGAACGAGCTGGTCTATTCCGGCGGCTGGGAGGATGCGCTGCGCAACCTCCACTCCACCAACAACTTCCCGGAGTTCACCGGCCGCATCTGCCCCGCGCCCTGCGAGGAAGCCTGCACGCTGAACCTCGAGAACATGCCGGTCACGATCAAGACGATCGAGCAGGCGATCGCCGACAAGGGCTGGCAGGAGGGCTGGATCGTGCCCGAGCCGGCCGCGATCCGCACCGGCAAGAAGATCGCCGTCGTCGGCTCTGGCCCCGCGGGCCTCGCCGCGGCGCAGCAGCTCGCCCGCGTCGGCCACGAGGTCCATGTCTATGAGCGCGAGGCCCGCGCCGGCGGCCTGCTGCGCTACGGCATCCCCGACTTCAAGATGGAAAAGAAGCACATCGACCGTCGCGTGAAGCAGATGGAGGCCGAGGGCGTCACCTTCCACTACAACGTCAACATCGGCGTGACGCTGCCCTTCCGCGAGCTGGTCGATGGCTACGACGCCGTGCTGATGAGCGGCGGCGCCGAGGTGCCCCGCGATCCCGGCCTGCCGGACACCAATCTCGACGGCGTGCACTACGCGATGCCCTACCTGACCCAGCAGAACAAGCGGGTCGGCGGCGAGGACGTCTCGGGCATCACGCCGATCCTGGCCGGCGGCAAGCATGTCGTCGTGGTCGGTGGCGGCGACACGGCGTCGGACTGCGTCGGCACCGCCTTCCGCCAGGGCGCGCTCTCGGTGACGCAGCTCGACATCAGGCCGATGGCGCCGCAGATCGAGGACAAGCTCACCGTCTGGCCCTATTGGCCGACGAAGTTCCGCACCTCCTCCTCGCAGGCCGAGGGCGCCGAGCGCGAGTTCCAGGCGGCGACGCTCGGGCTCGAAGGCCGCAACGGCAAGCTGACCGGCGTGAAATGCGTCCGTGTCGACGAGAAGCGCAAGCCGATCCCGGGCACGGAGTTCACGCTGCAGGCCGATCTCTGCTTCCTCGCCATCGGCTTCGCCGGCTCGGTGATCGAGGGCATGATCGCGCAGTCGGGCGCGGCCGTGGACAAGCGCGCCAATGTCGTCGCCAATGACAGCGACTACCGCACCAGCGTCGACAAGGTCTTCGTCGCCGGCGACATGCGGCGCGGCCAGTCGCTCGTCGTCTGGGCGATCCGCGAGGGCCGCCAGGCGGCGCATGCGATCGACAAGCACCTGATGGGCGAGACGATCCTGCCGGTGTGATGGGTTTCCGGGATGGTCGGGCGTGACCCGACCATGACGTTAATCACCGCGGCCAGCGGTGATCGTCCAGGCGTCCCGGCTTGGGTTCGGGCAGGATGCCTTCCCCGAAGATGCGGTCGAGCTGGCCGGCGAGCTCGCCGCGGCCGCGGGCCTCGGGGATCGAGACCAGCAGGGCCTGCTCGCCCGGCCCCGCCGTGCCGGTCAGCGGCAGGATCGGCCCCGCCGCCGGCTTGGCCTGGAGCGCGGCGGGCAGGCTGATCACCGGCACGCCCGCGACCATCTGGTCGATCAGCCGTTCGATGCCGCCCGCCTGGAGTTCGGGATTGATCGGCGCTCCCGTCTCCGGCGAGACGGGCAGGGCGATGATGCCGCTCTGGAGGCCGGGGGCGAACAGCCGCCGCACCAGCACATCGACGAAATGGGCCGCCTTGCGGGCCCCGGCGCTGGTGAAATGGATGCCGTCGCCGAGCCGCAGACGCGTGGTCTGGCCCGAGACGTCCGGGCCCATGGCGGCATAGCGGTTCTCGCTGTCGACGAAGGCGCCCCAGAGGTCGACATATTGCCCGCCGGCGCGTTCGACCTGCTGGCGGTAGAGATCGTTGAAGGTGACGAGGTCGGTGGAAAGCCGCGCGTTCTGGACGGGCGGCGCGCCGACCCAGATCAGCGGAATCCGCCGCGACGCGAAGACCTGCGCCACCGCCTGGATGCGCTCGCGATAGAGTTCGAGCCAGCGCGGGCTCAGCGGCTCGTGCACCGTCTCGCCTTCGCGCAGGGCCTGGCGGTCATTCAGGCCGATCAGCATGACGGCGAGGCCGACCTTGGTGTCGGCCGCGACGAGGTCGGCGGCGACCTTCGGCCAGTCGTGGAAATCGCTGCGGACGAGGCCGGAATCCGGCTTGGCTTTCGCGATCACGCCGAGATCGGGCCGGTCTTCCAGCGCGTCCTCCAGCCCATCGGCCAGAAGGTTGGCGAGGGAGTCGCCGATGACCAGAATGTGGTGGGCGACGTCGACCTTGGGGATGACGGGATCGTCGCGGACGACGACAGGCGCGGCCGGGCGGCGGCGCACCACCGGCGCAACGCGCTGTCGCTGCGGCTGGACGACCTGGGGCTGCGCCGGCTGCTGCCAGAAGAGCTGGAAGAAGCTGCGCTGCTGCGGCTGTTGCGGCTGGGCCTGCCGTGCCTGCTGCGCGAACGACGTCGGCCCGCCGGTCAGGAGCAGCAGGCCGGCCACAGCAAGCATCGTGAGAAGGGCGCGCAACCGCATCGGGCTCTCGATCCGTGCCTCTCGGCGGGGCGGCGCCAGCATAGCCGAAGACGCGGCGCCCGTCAGCGCGCGCCGCGCAGCCTTACGAGCAGGGCCGGCGTCGGCCAGCCATCGGGGATCTCGCCCTGGCGGAGCTGGTACTGGCGCACCGCCTCGCGCGTGCCGGTGCCGATGCGCCCGTCGGCGTCGTGGTCGTAGAGGCCGAGCGTCTTGAGCCGGCGCTGCAGGTCCTGGATGCCGGCCTTGTCGAGGCGCGGCGCCTGCACCGGCCAGTCGGCCTGGATCTCCGGGCGCCCCAGGATGCGGTCGCCGAGATGGCCGACGGCGAG
This sequence comes from Methylobacterium sp. CCH7-A2, assembly GCF_001557075.1. NCBI lineage: Bacteria > Pseudomonadati > Pseudomonadota > Alphaproteobacteria > Hyphomicrobiales > Methylobacteriaceae > Methylobacterium > Methylobacterium sp. CCH7-A2. The sequence continues at coordinate 128,960 of NZ_LSKN01000069.1, read as the reverse complement.
GGCATAGGCATCCGACGAGTTGTACTTCTTGATGACGTCGAAATTCGCCGTCAGCAGCATCACCGGGCCGCGATGGCCGGCGGGGTAGAACAACCGCCCCTCGCCGGAGGAGGGCAGGCGCCCGCCATCGGCCTTGCGCACGCCGGCGGAGGCGAACTGTGCAAAGCTCGCCCGGTTCAGCCTGTGGTCGAAGCCCTGCGGCAGCGAGACCTCGAGACCCCAGGGCAGGCCCGGCACCCAGCCATGGCCCTTGAGGTAGTTGGCGGTGGAGGCGAGCGCGTCGGCGGTCGAGCTCCAGATGTCGGCATGGCCGTCGCCGGTGAAATCGACCGCGTATTTGCGGTAGCTCGACGGCATGAACTGGGTGTGGCCCATCGCGCCGGCCCAGGAGCCGCGCAGCTCGCGGCGCTCGACATGGCCTTCCTCGATCAGTTCTAGCGCGGTCAGCAGTTCGTCGCGGAAGAAGTCGCCGCGATAGCGCAGATGGGCGAGCGTCGCCAGCGAGCGGATCGTGTCCTTGTCGCCCTTGAACGAGCCGTAATTGGTTTCCATGCCCCAGACGCCGAGCACGATCTCCTTCGGCACGCCGTAGCGCGCCTCGACCTGCGCCAGCACCGAGGCGTTGTCGGCGGCCGCATCGCGGCCGCGGGGAATGCGCGTGCCGCCGACCGCGCTGTTGAGATAGCCCCAGATCGGCGCGCTGAATTCCGACTGCTTCTTCGTCAGAGCGGCAATGGCGGGGTCCGGCGTCACGCCGCGGAAGGCGAGGTCGAAGGTCGCGCGCGAGATGCCGCGGGCCTGGGCTTGCGGCCAGAGGCGCTGGAGGAAGCCGCCGAAATCGCTCTCCGCAGGGCGCGGCGCCGGCGTCGGCGGAGCCTCGCGCGTGCGGGCGGCTGAATTGCTGATCGAACCGGTCGTCTGGGCGAGGGCAGGCGCCAGGCTGATCAGGGCCGTTGCGGCGATGACGGACAGGCGCATGACAAACCCGGACGGCTGGAGAAAAAGGGCCGCTCCAGAGCGCCCGAACAAGATTAACCAAAGGTTAAGCCCGGCGGCAATCCTTGGGCTCGGCGTCGGAGGATCGCGCCGATTTGACAAAGCCGGCGGCATGGCCGAGCCTCTGCGCATGATCCGGCTGTCGATCATCTGCTGCGGCTTTCGCCGTTCCGGTTCCTTCATCGCGGGCTCCTAGCCCCGCGCCCGCTGCGCTGTGCGCTCCGGGTTCGGGGTCGCCAAAGCGCCGATCGGCAGCATTTTCAGCCTATCACCCATCGTCCCACGGCTGTCGCCGGCGCGATCGAAACGCGTCGCCAGCCTGCGACAGACCATCAGGAAACAGCATGAATTCCGCCACCAAGCGCTCCGCGCGTCCCGCCATCGTGCTCACCGCCGAGGACCATCTCCTGCTGAGCCGTGCCGTCGACGGCGCCGGCGAGCGGCTGGCCGATCTGGCGGAGGCGCTGGCCCGCGAGCTCGACCGCGCGCGCATTCTCCCGCCCGGGCGGCATTCAGGCGATCATGTCCGGATTGGCAGCGGCGTCACCTTCCGGGACGAGGGGTCCGGCAAGGAAAGCACCATCACGCTCGTGCGCCCTGAAGAGGCCGACATCGACGCCGGGCGGATCTCGGTCATGACGCCGATCGGCGCGGCCCTGATCGGCATGGCTGCCGGCAAGTCGATCGACTGGGTGACGCGGACAGCCGAGCGACGTCGCCTGACGGTGACGGCGGTGCGCGATCCCGCCGAACTGGCCGCGACGGGCTGAGCCCGGATCGCTCAGACCGCGTTGCGGGTCTTCAGGCTGTCCTCCCAGGCCAGCGCCTGGCGAACGATCTCCTCGAGATCCTCATGCTCCGGCTTCCAGCCGAGCTCGTTGCGGATCCGGTCGGCCTTCGCGACGAGGGCGGCCGGGTCGCCGGCACGGCGGCCCGAGAACTTCACCGGGAAATCGACCCCGGAGACCTTCTTCACCACCTCGACGACCTGCTTCACCGAATAGCCTCGGCCATAGCCGCAATTGAGGGTCAGGCTCGCGCCGCCGCCGCGCAGATGGTCGAGCGCCGCGAGATGGGCGCGGGCGAGGTCGGTGACGTGGATGTAGTCGCGGACGCAGGTCCCGTCCGGCGTCGGGTAATCGGTGCCGAAGACCTCGAGGCCGTCACGCTGGCCCAGCGCCGCCTGGCCGGCGACCTTGATCAGATGCGTCGCGTTGGGCGAGGACTGGCCGGAACGGCCGCGGGGATCGGCCCCCGCCACGTTGAAATAGCGCAGCACGACGTAGCCCAGCCCATGCGCCTTCGCCGCATCGGCGAGCATCCACTCGCTCATCAGCTTGGAGCGGCCATAGGGGTTGATCGGGTTGAGCTCGATCTCCTCCGGCACCGGGCTTACCGGCGGTTCGCCATAGACCGCCGCGGTCGAGGAGAAGATGACGCGTCGGACGCCGCCGCGGACCGCGCTCTCCAGCAGCGCCCGCGTCTTCACCGTGTTGTTGAGATAGTAGCCCAGCGGGTCGGCCACTGATTCCGGCACGACGATCTTCGCGGCGAAATGGGCGATCTCGGTGATGCCGTGTTCGGCGATGATGCGGGCGACGAGATCCTGATCGGCGACGTCGCCCTGGATCAGCGGGACTTCCTTGGGGACCGCCCACCAGAAGCCGGTCGAGAGATTGTCCAGAACGACCACGCTCTCGCCACGGTCCAGCAGTTCCAGAACCATGTGACTGCCGATATAACCGGCTCCGCCCGAAACAAGGACCGTCATCGTTTTCCGACACCTTCCGTCGCCAGGAACCGCCCGACGCAAAAGGCGTTCACGGTCTCGCAAGCTCGTCGTGCTTCTAATACGATCTGACCGGCTGTACCAAGCCGCGCGCCGGCCGCTCTTCCACCCGCACCGCCACAGGCACCCGAGGCCGAGGCGACAATTGGACCTTCAATGTCGAAACGCATCCGCAAGGCCGTCTTCCCCGTCGCCGGTCTCGGCACCCGGTTTCTCCCTGCGACCAAGGCCATTCCGAAGGAGATGCTGACGGTCGTCGACCGGCCGGCGCTCCAGCATGTGGTGGACGAGGCCCGCGCCGCCGGCATCGAGCACTTCGTCTTCATCACCGGCCGCAACAAGGCGGTGATCGAGGATCATTTCGACTTCGCCTACGAGCTGGAAGACACGCTGCGCAAGCGCAACAAGACGGCCGAGCTCGAAGCGCTCGCTGCGGATCTGCCGCTGGCGGGCGCGACGAGCTTCACCCGCCAGCAGCAGCCGCTCGGGCTGGGCCATGCGGTCTGGTGCGCGCGCGACATCATCGGCGACGACGAGCCCTTCGCGCTGCTGCTGCCGGACATGCTGCATCACACCCATGGCAAGGGATGCCTCGCCGAGCTGATCGACGCCTACAACAAGCATGGCGGCAACCACATCGCCGTGGCGCCGGTGCCGGACGACCAGACGCATCAATACGGCATCGTCGGCGTCGAGAAGCGCGAGGCCAAGGTCTCGAAGGTGACCAAGATGGTCGAGAAGCCGCCGAAGGGCACCGCTCCGTCCAATCTGCACATCACCGGCCGCTACATCCTGCAGCCGACGATCTTCAACCTGCTGGCCAATCAGGAGCCGGGTGCCGGCGGCGAGATCCAGCTGACCGATTCGATGATCGCGCTGTCGCGGCTGGAGCCGTTCCATGCCGTGCGCTTCGACGGCGACATCTACGACACCGGCTCGAAGATGGGCTTCCTCGCCGCCAACGTGGCCTATGCGCTGGACCGTCACGATCTCGGGCCGCAGCTGCGCCAGGAACTCGAGCGGCTGCTGGATCGTCTGTGAGACGGACGTGACCGGTGAGTGACGCGGTCAGCGTCTTCGACCGGGCGCTGGGCCGGCGGCGGCTGACGCGGGCGCTCGCGGCCGGCTATCCGGATTTCCTGCTGCGGCGTGCCGCGGAGGATCTCGAGGAGCGGCTGGTTGCGGTGCTGCGCCGCTTCGGCGACGCGGCCGATCTCGGCTCGGCCCTGCCGATGGCCGCCCCGGCCCTGCAAGCCAAGGCCGACCGCGTGTTCCACATGGCGGAGGCCCCGGGTGGCCGGCCCGATCTGGTGGGTGATCTGGAACGGCTCCCCTTCGCCGCCTCGAGCCTCGATCTCTGCGCCTCCCTTCTCGCCTTGCAGGGCGTCAACGACCTGCCCGGCGCGCTGATCCAGATCCGCCGTGCGCTGCGGCCGGATGGGCTCTTCATCGGCTGTCTGCTCGGCGGGCGGACGCTGACCGAACTGCGCCAGATCCTTCTCGAGGCCGAGGCGGAGACATCGGGCGGCGCCAGTCCCCGTGTCGCGCCCTTCGCCGATCTGCGCGATCTCGGCAGCCTGCTGCAGCGGGCGGGCTTCGCCCTGCCGGTCGTCGACAGCGAGGTCGTGACGGTACGCTACCGCGATCTCTTCGGGCTGCTGCGCGATCTGCGGGCGCTGGGCTGGGGCAATGCGCTGACGGCGAGGCGCCGGACGGGCTTGCGCCGCGACACGCTGATGCGGGCGGCGGCGCTCTATGCCGAGCGCTTCGCCGATGCGGATGGTCGGTTGCGTGCCACCTTCGAGATGGTCTGGCTGTCGGGCTGGGCACCGCATGAGAGCCAGCAGAAGCCGCTTAGACCCGGTTCGGCCAAGGCGCGGCTGGCGGATGCGCTCGGCGTGACCGAAATCGGGACGGGCGACAAGGTGGGCGGTTGAGAGCGGGAGGATAGCCATGAGCGGCAGACCAGAACGGCTCGCGCGCGCCGCCTTCGGCGTCTTCCGCGCGATCCCGACGCGCTGGCACGACAATGACGTCTACGGCCACGTCAACAATGTCGTCTATTACTCCTGGTTCGATACCGCCGTGAACGCCTGGCTCATCGAGCGCGGTTTCCTCGAGATCGCCGGTAGCCGCACCGTCGGGCTCGTCGTGGAAACGAGCTGCACCTATTTCGAGAGCGTGGCCTTTCCGGAGACGCTCGAACTCGGACTGGGCGTCGAGCGGCTCGGCACCAGCTCCGTCACCTACCGGATCGGCGTCTTCCGCCAGGGCGGCGAGCGGGCGGCGGCGCAGGGCCGCTTCACCCATGTCTATGTCGACCGCGCCACGCAGCGCCCGGTGCCGATCCCGGCCGATCTGCGCGCGGCGCTCGAAGGCCTCACATCGTCAGGCGGATCTGGCTGATCTCGCGGGCGATCTGCTGGAAGATCGGCCCGAGCTGGCTGGCATTCGAAACCTCGTAGAACATCGACGTCTCGCTGGCGCAGCCGCGCAGCAGGCTGCTGTTCCCGTTGATCACGCGGATCGAATAGATCTTGATACCCGCCGTTTTGGCGCTGGCGCAGGCCGCAGCCGTGCGCTGGTCCATCGTCGTCTGGCCGTCGCCGAAGCGGTTCTGCGTGTTGTCGCCGTCGGTCAGCAGGATCATGTATTTCGTCAGGCGCGGCGTCGTCGCTGCGGCCGCTTCGGGAAGGGGCGCGCCCTGGCTCAGGCTCGCCATGCCCCAGGCCGCGCCGATGGTGACATTGGTGTTGCCGACCGGGGTCATGGCGTTGACGGTGCTTTCCAGCGCCGTCCAGTCGCTGGTCAGTGGGCGGATCGGCGTCAGGGTCGACTGGGCGCAGAAATCGGCGGGATAAAGCGTGGCCGTGGCGCCGGCGACGGCGCTCGCATCGCTCACGTCGTTGGGCTTGTCGCGGTCGCTGATGCAGCCCTGCCAGGTCGCCTTGCTGATCGTCTCGGTCTTCCGATTCCCGCCGCTGCCCGTTGTGCGGGTCTGGTCGTAGCGCAGCCAGGGCGCGTCCTTGTAGCTCGTCGGCAGGCGGACCTGGGTGGCGAAGGGCACGATCGAGATGCGGATCTGGTCCGTGGCGGTCGAGGCGTCCTTCATGATCTTCAGGAGATCGAGCGAAGCCTTCTTCAGCTCGGTCATCTTGTTCGAGGAGGCCATCGAGCCGGTGTTGTCCAGCACCAGCGCCAGTTCGATCGTGTTCGTGCCCCAGGCGGCCTGGGCCGTGGAGGCGACGGGAATGCTGTCGAAACCGATCACGCGCGCGACGCTCGTCTCGACGGTGCTGTTGGCGGAGACGTTCACGGTGCGGGCCGCGCGATCGATGGTAACGGTATAGCCGTCGAGCGTCGCCGTGCTGCCGCCGGCGAGATTGGCGCGGATCAGCGCCTCGGCGCGGGTCTTCAGCTGGGAATCGGTCAGCCTGCTGGCCTCGCGCGCCACCATCAGCGCGGCCGAGTCCACGGCGGCGTTCAACGTGGTGCGCACCGAGGTGGCCCGGCCGTAATCGACGACGATGCCGGCCAGCCCGATCAGCGGGACCGCCGCGAAGCCGAACATCATCGCGACATTGCCGGAACGGTCGGTCCTGAAACGGGACAAAAGCGACATCATCTGTTCCTCCGCGGTACGGTCCGCTCCGTGCCGACGGACACAGCGCAGGGGGCGTGCCAAGCGGGTCGCGCAGGGCGGTTGCGGCGGGAATGCGTTGTCACTGCCGGTCAGTCGGGTTATGCCGCGCGCATCGAAACTGGCCGCGCGGCCGGAACGGCAGGAACCCTCGCCCCGTGATTCCCAACGACATCAAGATCACGCCGCAGCTCGTCGCCGAACACGGCCTGAAGCCCGACGAGTATCAGCGCTTCCTGCATCTGATCGGCCGCGAGCCGACGATCACCGAGCTCGGCATCGTCTCGGCGATGTGGAACGAGCACTGCTCCTACAAGTCCTCGAAAATCCACCTCAAGACGCTGCCGACCAAGGCGCCCTGGGTGATCCAGGGGCCGGGCGAGAATGCCGGCGTCATCGACATCGGCGACGGCCTCGCCATCGTCTTCAAGATGGAGAGCCACAACCACCCCTCCTTCATCGAGCCCTATCAGGGCGCGACGACCGGCGTGGGCGGCATCCTGCGCGACGTCTTCACCATGGGCGCGCGGCCGATCGCGGTGCTCGACGCGCTGCGCTTCGGCTCGCCGGACCATCCGCGCACGCGCCATCTCGTCTCGGGCGTGGTCGCCGGCGTCGGCGGCTACGGCAATTCCTTCGGCGTTCCCAATGTCGGCGGCCTGACCGGTTTCCACAGGCGCTATGACGGCAACATCCTCGTCAACGCCATGGCGGTCGGCATCGCGAAGGCTGACGAGATCTTCTACGCCAAGGCCTCGGGCGTGGGGAAGGCGATCGTTTATCTCGGCTCCAAGACGGGCCGCGACGGCATCCATGGCGCGACCATGGCCTCGGCCGCCTTCGACGAGGGCGCCGAGGAGAAGCGCCCGACCGTGCAGGTCGGCGACCCCTTCGCCGAGAAGCTTTTGCTCGAGGCCTGCCTCGAGATCATGGCGGCCGGCCATGTCGACGCGATCCAGGACATGGGCGCGGCGGGCCTGACCTGCTCGGCCGTCGAGATGGGCGCCAAGGGCGATCTCGGCGTCGAGCTCAATCTCGACGCCGTGCCCTGCCGCGAGGACGGCATGAGCGCCTATGAGATGATGCTCTCGGAGAGCCAGGAGCGCATGCTCATGGTGATCAAGCCCGGCCATGAGGAGCCGGCCGAGGCGATCTTCCGGAAATGGGGACTGGATTTCGCCATCGTCGGCCACACCACCGACAATCTGCGTTTCGTCGTGAAGCACCAGGGCGAGACCATGGCCGATCTCCCGATCAAGGAGCTCGGCGACGAGGCGCCCGAATATGACCGGCCCTGGATCGAGACGCCGCCGCAGCAGCGCATTGCGCCGGAGAGCGTCGAGGCGCCGATCAGCAATGCCGAGGCGCTGCTGAAGCTGATCGGCTCGCCCGATCTGTGCTCGAAGCGCTGGGTCTGGGAACAGTATGACACGCTGATCCTCGGCAATTCGGTGGTGACGCCGGGCGGCGATGCCGGGCTGATCCGGATCGAGGACGGGCCGAAGGGCCTGGCGATGACCGCCGACGTCACCCCGCGCTATTGCGAGGCGGATCCCTTCGAGGGCGGCAAGCAGGCGGTGGCGGAAGCCTGGCGCAATCTCACCGCGACGGGAGCGACGCCGCTCGCCATCACCGACAACCTCAATTTCGGCAATCCCGAGCGGCCCGAGGTGATGGGCCAGCTCGTCGGCTGCATCCGCGGCATCGGCGAGGCCTGCCGCGCGCTCGACTTCCCCGTCGTCTCCGGCAATGTCTCGCTCTATAACGAGACCAACGGCGTCTCGATCCTGCCCACCCCGACCATCGGCGGCGTCGGCGTTCTCGCCGATGTGACCAAGCACGCGACCATCGCCTTCAAGGCGGAGGGCGAGGCGATCCTGCTGATCGGCGAGACCACCGGCTGGCTCGGCCAGAGCGCCTATCTCGCGACGGTCTGCGGCCGCGAGGAGGGCGCGCCGCCGCCGGTCGATCTCGCCGTCGAGCGCCGCAACGGCGATGTCGTGCGCGGCCTGATCACGGCCGGGAGCGTCAGCGCCTGCCACGACCTGTCCGACGGCGGGCTCGCCGTCGCGCTGGCCGAGATGGCGATGGCCGGCGGCATCGGCGCGACCATCGAGGCGCTGCCGGCGGGGCCGGCCCATGCCGCGCTCTTCGGCGAGGATCAGGCGCGCTATCTCGTCACCGTGCCGGCCGGTTCGGCCGAGAGGGTCCGGGCCGAGATTGCGGGGGCGGGCGTGCCGGTGACGGTGCTCGGACGCACGGGCGGTGGCGTGCTGGCGCTGGCCGGCGAGACCCCTGTGGCCGTCTCCGAGCTGAAGAGCGCCCACGAGACCTGGCTGCCGGCCTATATGGCCGGCAAGGCCGCCTGAGGAGAACCGCCATGGCGATGGATGCGCGCGACATCGAGGCGATGATCAAGGCGGCGCTGCCGGATGCGATCGTCGAGATCAAGGATCTCGCCGGCGACGGCGACCATTACGCCGCGACCGTGATCTCGGCCGCCTTCAAGGGCAAGACGCGGGTGCAGCAGCACCAGATGGTCTATGCCGCCCTGCAGGGGAACATGGGCGGCGTCCTCCACGCCCTTGCGCTGACGACGGTGACGCCTGATATTTGAGGCGAACCCTGGAGCAGCCGCCATGGCCGAGCCCGATCCGACTGTCGCTAGCCACACGCTTGTTCTTCTGCGCAGCATGGACCGCAAGCTCGATCACGTCATCGAGACGCTCGGGCGACACGACGTTCGCCTCGGACGGCTGGAGCGCGATATCGGTGAGGTGAAGAGCGATCTCGTCCTGCTCGAAAACCGGATGCTGACCCAGACCAACGAGATTCTTCGCATCGTGCATCGCCTCAACGAGCAGGACGCTCTGGCGAGCCAGAACTGAACTCCGGAGATACGTTCATGTCCGACGTCAATGCCCGCATCGATGCCGAGGTGAAGTCCGCCGATGTGGTGCTCTTCATGAAGGGCACGCCGCAATTCCCGATGTGCGGCTTCTCGGGGCAGGTCGTGCAGATCCTGTCCTATGTCGGCGTGCCGTTCAAAGGCGTGAACGTGCTCGAGGATCAGGAGATCCGCGAGGGCATCAAAGCCTATTCCAACTGGCCGACGATCCCGCAGCTCTACGTCAAGGGCGAGTTCATCGGTGGCTGCGACATCACCCGCGAGATGTTCCAGGCCGGCGAACTGCAGGCGCTGCTCGCGGACAAGGGCATCGCGGTCAAGCAGGCGAGCTGAGACCCGCCGCCGGTTCGACAAACCGGCGCCCCATTCGCCGTCTTCCGTGCGCGCCGCTCACGGGAGACGCCGATGCCTCGCTTCATCACCACCGCCATCCTCGCCTGCGCCGCTGCCGCGCCTTGGCTCGCGCCGGCACCGGCCGCCGCTGATTGGGACAAGGCGAGGCTTTCGCGCGAGATCGTCGCGATCGAGCGCGACGCCAATGGCCGGCTCGGCGTCGCCCTGCTCGATCTGAAGGATCGCTCGCTCTGGTCGCATCGCGGCAGCGAGCGCTTTCCGATGCAGAGCGTGTTCAAATGGCCGCTGGCGATTGCGGCGCTGCAGGCGGTCGAGGCCGGCAAGCTCAGGCTCGACCAGCCGGTCACGATCAAGCGCAGCGAGTTTTCGCTCTATCACAGCCCGCTCGCCAAGGCGTTCAAGGGCGAGGCCAACGCCTATCCGGTGCGGGAGCTGATCGCGCTCGCCGCCGGCGAGAGCGACAACACCGCCGCCGACATCCTGATGCGCGAGATCGGCGGTCCGCGGGCGGTCACCGCCATGCTGAAGGCCGGCGGCATCACCGGCATCTCGGTCGATCGCTATGAGCGGCAGTTCCAGCCGGAGGTCTTCGGCTTGGCCGGATTCGGCTGGTCGGATGTCATCGACGAACCCGCCTATCGCGCCAGGCTCTCCGCGCTCGATCCGGCCAGGCGCAAGGCGGCCCTGCAGGCGGCCCTGAAGGACCCCCGTGACAGCGCGACGCCCGAGGCCAGCGTCGCCTTCGTCGAGGCGCAGGCCAAGGGCAACTGGCTGCGCGAGCCGGCGCACAGCGCCCTCATCGACAGGATCACCCTTGAAACGAAGAGCGGCCCCGATCGCATCCGCGCCGGCCTGCCGCAAGGCGCGCGCTTCGCCCACAAGACCGGCGCCGGGCTGACGATGGACGGCATCAACCACGCGACCAACGACATCGGGCTCGTGACCCTGCCGAACGGTCGCGTCTTCGCCATTGCGGTCTATCTCGCGGGCTCGACAGCGGATGCGAAGGCGCGCGAGGCGGCCCATGCCGCGGTGGCGCGGCTGGCGGTCTCGGCGCTGCGCTAGACGCGCTTGGCCAGCCGCTCGGCGATGAAGATGCCGCCGAGCACGAGCAGCAGGGCGACGCCGTGATAGAGCGCGAGCTGCTCGCCGAGGATCAGCACGGCGAGGATCGGCGCGAAGACCGGCACGAGATTGACGAAGACGCCGGCGCGGCCCGGGCCGATCAGCTCGACCGCACGCATGAAGAAGAGCTGCGACAGGATCGAGGGGCCGATCGCGACATAGAGCAGGATCAGCCAGCCCTGCGGCGTCTTCACCGTGAAGGCGCCCTGCGCGATCTCGATCACCAGCAGCGGCAGCGAGACGAGGCAGGCGACCATTGCCAGCGCGGAGAAGAAGACCAGTCCCGGCACCTGGGGCCGCGAGCGGATCGCCACCGTGTAGCCCGCATAGAAGGTGCAGGCGATGATCATGAAGAGATCGCCCGGGGCGAAGGCGAACTGCCGGAGCACCGCGATGTCGCCGCGGCTGGCGACGACGGCGACCCCGAGCAGCGTGACGAGGACGCCGAGCGCCTGAACGGGGCCGATCGGCGTACGATAGGCAATGAAGGCGCCGATCAGCACGAAGACGGGAATGGAGCCCTGGAGAATGCCGATATTGATCGCCGTCGTCGAATAGGCCGCGAGATACATCAGCGCGTTGAAGGCGGTGAAGCCGACCGTGCCCATCGCGACGACGAACTTCCAATGCGCCCGCAGCACCGGCCAATGCGCCCTGATCTGGTGGCGCAGCAGCACCGGCATCACCGCGCAGACCACGACCCAGCGCAGCGAGGTCAGCGCCATCGGCGAGATGGCGTCGACCGCGAGGCGGCCCGCGACGGCATTGCCGCCCCACATCAGGGTCGTCAGGGTGAGCAGCAGATAGGCATTGCCCCAGAGGCGCTGCTTGAGGGTCTGGTTCGCGGGCAAGCGGTCAACCGATCGGGAAACGGGCTCCTGCAATAGCCTTGCGCGCGGTTCGCGTCATGTGGGATGAGGCGCAGTGGCGCCCGGCGCCCGGCGCATCCCTCACCCACAGTCACCCGCGGCTCCTCCCATGCTCGATGTCGTCCGTCGCCCGCTCCGCCTGCTCTTCGTGGACGGCAACACCCGCGCCCAGCGCGAGAGCCATGCCGCTGGCTACGGTGCCCAGCCGGCCGAGGCCTATGCCGCCGAGATCGCCGCGATCGAGCCCGGCGTGGTGACCGACATCTGCCTGCCGGCCGACGAGGGCGCCAATCTGCCGGATGGCGCGGGCCTGCAATCCTATGACGGCATCGTCCTCACCGGCTCGGCCCTGCACATCTACGAGCTCGAACCGGCGGTGACGCGCCAGATCGAACTGATGCGCGCGATCTATGCCAGCAGCACGCCCTGCTTCGGCTCGTGCTGGGGGATCCAGATGGGCGCCGTCGCGGCCGGCGGCACCGTGACGCGCAACCCGCGCGGGCGCGAGGTCGGCTTCGCCCGGCGGATCACGGTCAACGAGGCCGGCCGCAGCCATCCGCTGCTGGCCGGGCGCCCGGCCGCCTTCGACGCGCCGGCGATCCATCTCGACACGGTGGTGCTGCCGCCCGGCGACACCACCGTCCTGGCCTCGAACGCCTATAGCGACGTGCAGGCGGCCGAGATCCGCCATGAGGGCGGCGTGTTCTGGGGCGTGCAGTACCACCCCGAGTTCCCGTTGCGCCAAGTCGCCTCGATCCTCGGGCGGATGGTGCCGATCCTGGTCGAGGAGGGCTTCCGGCGCGACGAGGCCGCCGCCGAAACCTGGCTGTCGGAGCTGCGTGCGCTCGACGCCGACAGGAGCCGCCAGGACCTCGCCTGGGCCCATGGGCTCGACGCCGAGGTGCTGGATGACACCCGCCGCGTGACGGAGCTGCGCAATTTCCTCAACCTCCGCGTCAAGCCGCAGGCGAGCGCGCGCGGCCGGGGCTGAGAGGGCCGGAGGACTCGGTCTAGGCTCTGTTTCGCTCCGTTTCGGGGCGCCGCCCGGCACCATGCGTTTACGCTGCGCTAACCATAATTGACGCCTTCTGACGCCATGCCGCCCCGCCCGCCCAGGACGATCACCCTCTCGCGCGAAGAGGCGCGACGCCTCTGGCTGCGGGCGCAGCGGCTCGACAGCCGCCAGCCCTTCGGTGCGGGGGCGCAGGCCACGAAGGCGGCGGTCGAGCATCTGGGCTATGTCCAGATCGACACGATCAACGTCATCGAGCGCTGCCACCACCACATCCTGTTCAGCCGCATCCCCGCCTATGAGCGGGGGCATCTGGCGCAGGCCCAGTCGCTCGACAGAAGCGTCTTCGAATACTGGACCCACGCGCTCTCCTATGTGCCGGTGCGCGACATCCGCTTCTTTCTCGGGGCGATGAAGGCGCATCGCGCCGAGCCGCGGCGCTGGTCGGCCATCGGCGGGCGCGTCGAAGCGCGCCGGCTGCTCGCCCGCATCCGAAAGGACGGGCCGCTCACCATCCGCGACATCGACAACGATGTGCTGGTCGAGAAGGCGCATCTCTGGGCCAGCAAGAAGCCCTCCAAGGGGCTGTTGGAGCGCGCCTTCTACGATGGCGACCTGGTGATTTCGGCCCGCGCCGGCATGCTCAAGACCTATGAGCTAACAGACCGGCATTTTGGCTGGGACAGGCGCCCGACGCTGGCCTCGGAACGGCAGGTCACCGCCTACAGGCTCGACCGGGCGCTGCGCGCGCAAGGCGTCGTCAGCCTCGATTCGATCTGCCATCTCGATGCGCCCGCCAAGGCAGCGGTGGCGGAGCTGATCGAGGCCCGCGTGAAGCGCCGCGAGCTGATGCCGGTCGAAATCGAAGACTCGACCGTGCCGCACTGGATGGCGCGCGAGGGGGAGGAACCGGCGGCGCCGCAGCCCGACCTCGTCCACATCCTCTCGCCCTTCGACCCGCTGATCATCCAGCGCAAACGGCTGAAGCTGTTCTTCGGCTATGCCCATGCTTTCGAGGCCTATCTGCCGAAGGAGAAGCGCGTCTTCGGCTATTTCGGCTTGCCCGTGCTGATCGGCGACAGGGTCGTGGCGGTGCTCGACCTCAAGACCGACCGCCAGGCGGGGCGGCTGCTGATCCAGCAATGGACCTGGCTGGAAGGGCAGGAAAGCCCTGAGCGCAAGGCGCTGATCGAGACCGAGCTGGACCGCTTCGAGCGGTTTCAGCTGGCGAGAGACGTGGCCGTCCCAGCGCCCGACGATGCCTGACCGTCATTGCGAGCGCAGCGAAGCAATACAGGGGCCGTCGAGCGAACCCGTCTGGATTGCTTCGCTGCGCTCGCAACGACGGAGAAGCCCCCGTTCCGACACGCCCGCCGCAAATTCGTCCATTTCTGCAGCGCCTTTCGGCTGGCCGAACGGCAAGCAAGACGGAGCCGTCCGGTGTCCACGCATGATCTCGCGAAGGTGGCCGCCCTCACCCTGCCGGTGTGGTGAATGCGAGCGTTGGGCGCGCGCATCGGGACATACCGTCCCGCCTTGGCCGGCGCGACCCTGTTCCATCTCCTGCTCCTGGCGGCGCTCGGGTCGCTGTCGATCCGGCCGTTGCTCGAGGTGGCGCCTCAGGCCGAGACCCGCGTCGATGTCGAATTGCTGACGCCGAGCGAGTTTGCTGCGACGACGCGGCAAGGCCCCGCCGCGGCGCCGCGAAGCGGGCCGCCCTCCCAGCCTGAGGCCATCGAAGCGGCGCCACCCACCGAGCCGGGCGGCATGGTCAAGGCGAGCCGGATGATGGCGGCGGAGGCGCTCGCCCATCCCCTGAGCCGTCAGGCGCGGGAAACGCTGCCGCTTCTGGCGGCCGACGAGCGCGCCGAGCAGCTCTGCGGTCTGGAGGCGATGAGCCAGATCCATGCCTGGAAGAGCGATTTCGAGCCGGACCGGGTGACGGCCTATGCAAAGGGAGCGACGAAGCTGGTTGGCCGCGCCCTCATCGCCGATGGCGCGGCCTTCCGCAGCAAGCGCCGCTGGTACGATCTGAACTTCCGCTGCGAACTCAGCCCCGATCAGGCGGCGGTCGTCGCCTTCGCGTTTCGCGTCGGCGATCCCGTGCCCCGCAGCCAATGGGCGAAACTCGGCCTGCCTGAACGCTATTGAGGCCCGCTCACGCCCCCAGCAGATCGATCAGATGCGGGATCAGCGGCTCGTCGGCGGGCGGCATGGCCAGCTCCCGCAGCTTGGCCGGACGGACCCATTTCAGCGCCTGCGCCTCGCGCGAGGCGACCTGCCCCTCCCAGCGACGGCAGATATAGAGCGGCATCAGCAGGTGGAACTCGGGATAGGCGAAGCTGGCGAAGGTCAGCGGCGCCAGGCACTCCTCCTTGATCGTGATGCCGAGCTCCTCGGACAACTCGCGGATCAGAGCCGGCTCGGGCCGCTCGCCCGGCTCCAGCTTGCCGCCCGGAAACTCCCACATCCCGGCCAGCGCCTTGCCCTCGGGCCGCTGGGCCACCAGCACGCGGTTGTCGGAATCGATCAGGGCGCAGGCGACGACGAGGAGAAGCTTCACGGAGGGACTCAGTAGCCGGAGAGGATGAGGTGCAGGGGTTGCGTCTCCTTACCCGTCACGGTGACACTGTCATAGACCGAGCCGCCCTCGCGCGAGAGCGCATCCTCGTCGCCCCAGATCACCTGCGTCGTCACGAAATAGTCGCCCGGCGCGACCTTCTCGAAGACGAAGCGCCCGTTCGCCTCGGCCTTGGTGGTGCGGGTGTAGTCGCCATAGGCGGGGTCGGGGTTGTCGTCGCGGGGATAGTCGCGATGGGGCACGAATTTGCGCGTGCCGTAGAAATTGGCGAAGCGCTCGCGGGCATAGGCCGTGGCCGGGACGAGGCGGACCAGCTGCCCGGCCGCATTGACGACGACGCCGCTCGGCTTGGTGCGGAAGGCATGGCCGGTGATGACGGTCGTGCCGGTCTTCCTGATGAAGGCCGCCTCCTCGACGGAGAAGGCGACGGTCGCGGGCTTGCGCTCGACGCACCCCGACAACGCCAAGGCGAGAACGATCCCCAGCCCGATCCTCATGCCGCTCGCCCCCTCAGGCAGACTTGGCCGCACGCTGCGACGTCGTCACCAGGAAGACGCCGGCGAGGATGATGCAACCGCCGAGGATCTGCCGCAACTCCAGCGTTTCCCCGAGCACGACGATGCCGAGGATCGTCGCCACCGTCGGCACGAGATAGCCCGTCATCGCCGCCCGCGTCGGCCCGGCGGCGCGGATCAGCCGCATGAACACCGCCATCGGCACAGCCGTGGCGAGCAGGCCGAGCGCCAGCATGGCCGGGACATGATCGGCCATCGGGGCGAAGGTGGCAGGACCGGCGAAGACCAGCGTCAGCACGAGCGCGACGAGTCCGGAGACGACCTGCTGCCCGAGCGCCAGCCGCGCCGGATCGCCGGCCGAGGCGGGGATGGCGCGGGCATAGAGATTGCCGATGCTGTAGCCCAGCATGACGCCGACCATGGCGAGCACGCCGAGCGCCGTGCCGCCGCCCTCGATCAGGCGCGGGCCGATCAGCAGCGCGACCCCGGCCATGCCGAGCCCGATGCCGGCCAGCCGTCGCAGGCCCATCCGCTCCTCGGCGAAGAGGAAATGCGCGAAGATCGCCGTCACCAGCGGCCCGCCGGCCTGGATCATCGCGGCCGGGCCGCTGGCGAGTTGCACTAGCGCATAGGCGACGAGGACGTTCGGCACCCAGCCATTGGTCGTGCCGAGCACCAGCCAGTGCCGGATTTCGTCGCGCCGCGGGATCGGGCTCTGGCCGAGCCAGGCGACATAGGCGGCGAGCGCCGCCGCCCCGATCAGCCCGCGCCCCGCGGCGAGCGCGAGCGGCGAGATCGCGCCGCCCGTCAGCTTGATGAACAGGAAGCTCGAGCCCCAGAAGCAGGAGCAGACCAGCAGATGCCCGAGGACGAAGGCACGGCTGGGGCTGGGGCGGGCCTGCTCGATCATTCAGGACCGGTAGTCGCCGTTGATCTCGACATAGGCCTTGGTCAGGTCGCAGGTCCAGACCGTGGCCTTGCCGCGACCGAGGCCAAGATCGGCGGTAATGACGATGTGCTCGCCCTTCATATAGGCGGAGACGGCGGCCTCGTCATAGGACGGCGCGCGGGCCCCCTGCTGCGCGACCTTGATCTCGCCGAAGGAGATGTCGAGCCGGTCGCGGTCGGCCGGTTCGCCAGCCTTGCCGACGGCCATGACGACGCGGCCCCAATTGGCGTCCTCGCCAGCGATCGCGGTCTTGACCAGCGGCGAATTGGCGATCGAGAGCGCGACCCGCTTGGCCGAGCGCGAGGAGGCCGCGCCCGCGACGCGCACCTCGACGAATTTGCGCGCGCCCTCGCCGTCCTTGCAGACGAGATGGGCGAGTTCGAGCAGCAGCGAATTCAGCGCGCGCTTGAAGCCGGACAACCGGGCATCGCCGATCTCGGTGATCGCGGGAACGCCGCGCGCCGCCGCCTTGCCCGTGGCGAACAGCATCAGCGTGTCCGAGGTCGAGGTGTCGCTGTCGACGGTGACGGCGTTGAAGGAGCCCTTCACCCCCTTGGAGAGCAGCGCCTGCAGCACGGGCGCGGCGATCGGCGCATCCGTGAAGACGAAGGAGAGCATCGTCGCCATGTCGGGCGCGATCATGCCGGCGCCCTTGGCGATGCCGGCGAGAACGACCTCATGGCCGTCGATCTTCGCCTTGCGCGAGAGCGCCTTGGGGAAGGTGTCGGTCGTCATGATCGCCTTGGCCGCGTCGATCCAGGGGCCGTCCGCGACGCGCTTGGCGCAAGCTTCCAGCACGCCCTCGAACTTGCTGGCGTCGAGGGGCTCGCCGATCACGCCGGTCGAGGCGATGAAGACCTCTTGCGGCTTGCAGCCCGCGGCCTTGGCCGCGATCTTCGCCGTCAGCGCCACGGAATCGCGGCCTTTGAGGCCGGTAAAGGCGTTGGCATTGCCGGAGTTGACGACAATCGCCCGCGCCGAGCCCTGCTTCAGGTTCTCGCGGCACCAGTCGACCGGCGCGGAGGGGCATTTCGAGCGGGTGAAGACGCCGGCGACCTGCGTGCCCTCGTCGAGCAGGGCGAGCCAGACATCGGTGCGGCCCTTGTACTTGATGCCGGCTTCAGCGGTGGCGAAGCGCACGCCCGGGACCGGCGGAACCTTGGGCTGGCGCTTCGGCGCGAGCGGGGAAACGGGAACATCCTTGCCGGCCATGGTGGCGTCTCCTGTGCGGGAGGCCCGTGTGCCGCAGGGGCGCCGCGAAGGCAAGGTCGGCCCACAACCTGTTTCCTTGTCCATAGCGATATGCTATAGTTTCCGACATGCGGCGGATCGTCTACCAGACGAAGGCATTGAGGGCCTTGCGCGCCCTACCGATCGGGACGGCGGCGCGCATCCGAGGCAAGATCGAACAATATGCGGAGGCTCCCGCGAGTCTGGCTACGAATGTCCGAAAGCTTCAGGGGCGTGACGGCTATCGCCTGCGGATCGGCGATTATCGCGTCATCTTCGATGAGGACGGCGCCGTCCTCGACATCCTCGATATCGGCCATCGAAGCCGCATCTACGACTGAGGAGGACAGCATATGGATGAGGGATTCGAGGTCATCGTCCGACCCGGCGGAGAGCGGATGATCGTGGTTCCGGAAGCGACGTTCGAGCGGCTGCGCGACGCTGCCGAAATGGCCGAGGATGTGCTGGCCTATGACGAGGCCAAACGCCGTCTCGCCGCGGGCGAGGAGGAGTTCGTCCCCTCCGCCATGGTCGATCGCATTCTCGCGGGCGAGAACCTCGTGCGGGTCTGGCGAGAGCATCGCGGGCTGACCGTCAGCGCGCTGGCGGAGATGGCGGGCATCGCCCAGCCCTATCTCTCGCAGATCGAGACCGGGAAGCGCGAGGGCACGCTGCAGACGATGAAGAAGATCGCCGGGGCGCTGCGCGTGAAGCTCGACGATCTGGTCTGAGCGTGCCCCAGGCCATGAAAAAGGCCCGCGCGGCGGCGCGGGCCTGATTGGTCTCGATCAGAAGGCCGAAGCCGGCCTCAGGGCTTCTTCGGCTCGGCCGGCGTCGGGGTCGCGGGGGCGGCCGGCTGGTCGAGACGCTCGACCTTGGCCTTCTCGCGCAGCGCCAGGATGATGTCCTGCTGCGCCTTGCGCTCGAGATACTGGTCGATCTGCGGCTTCACCATCGCGAAATCGGGCAGCGGCTTGGTCCGCTTGTCCTCGAGCTTGATGACGTGCCAGCCGAACTGGCTCTTCACCGGCTCCGAGACCTGACCCTTGTTCAGCTTGAAGGCGGCCTCGGCGAATTCCGGCACCATCCGGTCCTTGGTGAACCAACCGAGGGAACCGCCCTCCTTGCCGGAGCCCGGATCCTTGGAGAGCTCGGCGGCGACCTTGGCGAAATCCTCGCCCTTCTTCAGCCGCTCGGCCACCGCCTTCGCCTGGGCCTCGTCCTCGACGAGGATATGGCGGGCATTGATCTCCTCTTCGGGAGCCATCGCCTTGGTGGTCTCGTCATAGAGCTTCTTGGCCGCCTCCGGCGTCGCGGCCTTCTTGCCCTCGGCGGTCAGGTACTGGTCGAGCAGCACCTTCTCGCGGAAATAGGCGAGGCGGGCGGCGAAATCCGGCCCTTCGGCCGTCTTGGCCGCGATCGCGGCGCGGGCGCCGAGCTTCAGATCGACGAGATAGTTGATGACCTCGTCGCGCTTGCGCTCCTCGGGGAGCTGCGCGAGGCGCTCGCCCAGATCCTCGGTGGCGAGTCCGATCTCGCGCTCGGTGATGGCGATACCGTCGACCTTGGCGACGACCTTGTCCGCCTGCGCGAAGACCGGCGTCGCGAGCAGCACGAGGCCGAGCGAAACCATGCCGAGACGAGACACCTTCATGGGAACTGCCTTCTTGCGGGGATGAGAGCGAACCTTGCGTTCGCCGGTGCACTGCCAGTTGAACGCGGCAAAGGCAAGGCACGAAAGGCGCCATCATCGTCGCTTCACGAAGCTTTGCTGCGGCACTCCCCCGGCTGCCGGAGCCTGGACTTGGAAGATCCCGCAGCCAACCCTACATCCGGGCGGTCCGCGCGGGTTCGTACCGCGCTGCGCGCCAACGGCGTGCGGCGCCGCAAGGCAATGCTGGACCCCGCCTTCGCGCGCGTCTAAACACGCCGTCGCATTGAGAATTCAGGTTCCGGCTGGACGCGGCGCAAGGCCGGCGCGGCGCCGGAGCCACACCACCGAAAGGCCGACCATGCTTGGCGCGCTCGCAAAGAAACTCTTCGGCTCGTCGAACGATCGGCGCGTCAAGGGCTACGGCTCCCGCGTGGCCGCGATCAACGCGCTGGAGAAGGAGGTCTCGGCGCTGAGCGACGAGGCGCTCCAGGCCCGGACCGCCGCCTTCCGCGAGCAGCTCGCCAAGGGCGCCAAGCTCGACGATCTGCTGGTTCCGGCCTTCGCGACCGTGCGCGAGGCGGCCAAACGCGTGCTCGGCCAGCGGCCCTACGACGTCCAGCTCATCGGCGGCATGGTGCTGCACGAGGGCGCCATCGCCGAGATGAAGACCGGCGAGGGCAAGACCTTGGTTGCCACCCTGCCGACCTATCTCAACGCGCTGGAAGGCAAGGGCGTCCACGTCGTCACCGTCAACGACTACCTGGCCCGCCGCGACGCGGAATGGATGGCGAAGCTCTACAACTTCCTCGGCCTCAGCGTCGGCATCATCGTCCACGGCATCGACGACGAGGAGCGCCAGCGCGCCTATGCCTGCGACATCACCTACGGCACCAACAACGAATTCGGCTTCGATTATCTCCGCGACAACATGAAGTATGACGTCGCGCAGATGAGCCAGCGCGGCCACCACTTCGCCATTGTCGACGAGGTCGACTCGATCCTGGTCGACGAGGCGCGCACGCCGCTGATCATCTCCGGCCCGCTCGACGACAAGTCGGACCTCTATGTCTCGATCGACAAGGTCCTGCCCGGTTTGGTGAAGGGCGATTACGAGGTCGACGAGAAGCAGCGCGCGGTCTCGCTGACGGAGGCCGGCAACGAGCATATCGAGGAGCTCCTGCGCGAGGCCGGGCTGCTCAAGGAGGGCGATCTCTACGACGCTCAGAACGTCACCCTCGTCCATCACGTCAACCAGGCGCTGCGCGCCCACACCCTGTTCACGCGCGACAAGGACTACATCGTCCGCGGCGACGAGGTTGTCATCATCGACGAGTTCACCGGCCGCATGATGCCGGGGCGGCGCTATTCGGAAGGCCTCCACCAGGCGCTCGAGGCCAAGGAGCGGGTCACCGTCCAGCCCGAGAACGCGACGCTGGCCTCGATCACCTTCCAGAACTATTTCCGGCTCTATTCCAAGCTCGCCGGCATGACCGGCACGGCCGCGACCGAGGCCGACGAGTTCTTCCAGATCTACAAGCTCGAGGTCGTCGAGATCCCGACCAACGTCCCGGTCGCGCGCAAGGACGAGGATGACGAGGTCTACCGCACCTTCGAGGAGAAGGTCCGCGGCGTGATCCGCGAGATCAAGGCGGCGCAGGAGGCCGGCCAGCCGCTGCTCGTCGGCACGACCTCGATCGAGCGCTCCGAGCTGATCGCCGAGATGCTGGAGAAGGACGGCTTCAAGCTGATCGATTTCACCGATCCCAAGGCGCTGGAGCCGATCTACGAGGCGGCCCGCCAGGGCAAGCCCTCGCGCGCCTTCGCCGTGCTGAACGCCCGCTTCCACGAGCAGGAGGCCTATATCGTCGCCCAGGCCGGCGTGCCGGGCGCCATCACCATCGCCACCAACATGGCCGGCCGCGGCACCGACATCCAGCTCGGCGGCAATGCCGAGATGCGGATCGCCCATGATCTCGCCGGCATGGAGGAAGGGCCCGAGCGCGAAGCGCAGGCCGCCCGCATCCGCGCCGAAGTGGCCGATTTCAAGCAGCGGGTCCTCAAGGCCGGCGGGCTCTACATCGTCGGCACCGAGCGGCATGAGAGCCGCCGCATCGACAACCAGCTGCGCGGCCGCGCCGGCCGCCAGGGCGACCCCGGCCGCTCCAAGTTCTTCCTGTCGCTGCAGGACGACCTGATGCGGATCTTCGGCTCGGACCGTATGGACGGCATGCTGACCAAGCTCGGCCTCAAGGAGGACGAGGCGATCGTCCATCCCTGGATCAACAAGGCGGTCGAGAAGGCGCAAGGAAAGGTCGAGGCGCGCAACTTCGACATCCGCAAGAACATCCTGAAATACGACGACGTCATGAACGACCAGCGCAAGGTCGTCTTCGAACAGCGCCGCGACTTCATGCGCCAGGCCAGCGTGCGCGAGACCATCGACGACATGCGCCAGGGCGTCGCCGACGATCTGGTGACGAGGCACATCCCCGAAGAGGCCTATCCCGAGCAGTGGGACACCGCCGCGCTCAAGGAGGGCGTGCTGCAGTTCCTCAATCTCGACCTGCCGATCGAGGAATGGGCCAAGGAGGAAGGCATCGCCGACGCCGAGCTGCGCGAGCGCATCCGCAAGATCGCCGACGAGGATTATGCCGCCCGCATTGCCCGCAACACCGACGAGGTCATGACCTATGTCGAGAAGCAGGTGCTGCTGCAGACGCTCGACACGCTCTGGCGCGAGCATCTGGTCACGCTCGACCATCTGCGCCAGGTCATCGGCTGGCGCGGCTATGCCCAGCGCGACCCGCTGAACGAGTACAAGCAGGAGGCCTTCGAGCTGTTCGACGGGCTGATCGGCCGCCTGCGCGAGCAGGTGACCGGCAATCTGATGCGCATCGAAGTCCGCTTCGAGCAGCCCGAGGACACCGCCCCGCCGGCGCAGGACACGCTGCCGCCGCCCTTCGGCGGCTACGGCCCGGGCGGGATGCAGTTCGCCGCGCTGGAGGCCGATACGGCCGTGCTCGAGCGCAACCCGGCCGACCCCGCGAGCTGGGGCAAGGTCGGCCGCAACGAGCCCTGCCCCTGCGGCTCGGGCAAGAAGTACAAGCACTGCCACGGGCAGTATATCTGAGGCGCCCGGTGCGCCTCTGCCGTCCTTTCCGGGGCGCGCTGCAGGCCCGAGCCAGCGTTTCGCTCAGCCCTCATCCTGAGGAGCGCTCGCAGAGCGCGTCTCGAAGGATGCTCCAGATCGTTCCGGAGCCTGCTGACGCATCCTTCGAGACGCCGCTGACGCGGCTCCTCAGGATAAGGGCCAAGGGCTTGAACGACCGTGCCCCGCCCTTCGTCGCATCCGCGCGGGCTGGACGGCGCCGCCCATCGCAGCGCACAATCGCGCGCAGCCAGCGAGCGAGCCCATGCCCGGATCGACCCAGAACCCCGTCCCGAAGACCAGCGCCGGGCGCTTCTTCGAGGATTTCCACCTCGGTGACGTGATCGTCCATGCGACGCCGCGCACGGTCACGGCCGGCGACGTCTCGCTCTACACCGCGCTCTACGGGCCGCGTTTCGCGGTGCAGTCCTCGAATGCCTTCGCCCAGGCGATCGGCTATCCCACGGCCCCGGTCGACGACCTCCTCGTTTTCCACATCGTCTTCGGCAAGACGGTTCCGGACGTCTCGGTGAATGCGGTCGCCAATCTCGGCTATGCCGACGGACGCTTCCTGAAGCCGGTCTTTCCGGGCGACACGCTCTCGACCACCTCGGAGGTGATCGGGCTGAAGCAGACCTCGGCCGGCGATGCCGGCATCGTCTATGTTCGCTCGATCGGCCGCAACCAGCATGGCGAGATCGTGCTGAGCTATGCGCGCTGGGTGCTGGTGCGCAAACGCACGCCCGGCACGCCGGCCCATGCCGAGCAGGTGCCGGAGCTACCCAAGGCGGTGCTGCCGGAGGAACTCGGCGAGGGCTGCCCGCCGCTCGATCTCTCGGCCTATGACGACGCGCTCGCCGGCAGCCGCTTCCGCTGGGGCGATTACGCGCCGGGCGAACGCATCGACCATGTCGACGGCATGACGGTGGAAGAAGCCGAGCACCAGATCGCGACCCGGCTCTACCAGAACACCGCCAAGGTCCATTTCGATGGCCACGGCGCCCGCTCCACCCGCTTCGGCAAGCGCCTGATCTATGGCGGCCATGTCATCAGCCTGGCCCGCGCGCTCTCCTTCAATGGGCTCGGCAACGCCTTCCACATCGCGGCGCTGAACGGCGGGCGCCATGTCGCGCCGCTCTTCGCCGGCGACACCGTCTTCGCCTGGAGCGAGGTGCTGGAAGTGGCTGAGCTGCCCGGCCGCGAGGATGTCGGCGCGCTGCGGCTGCGGCTGGTCGCGACCAAGAACCGCCCCTGCGCCGACCACCCGTTGAAGACGGGCGAGGGCTACGATCCCGACGTCATCCTCGATCTCGACTACTGGGCCCTGCTGCCGCGTTAGCGATTCTGTAACCGCTGACAGATTCTGTATTCTGTCACCACGCTGTCGTCATGCCGCATTGCAGCGGCGGAGTGGTTTCGATAGACAGCCAGACACTCTAGAATGATCCCAAATGGATAGGCCCGTCCCCGGGCGTTTCCCACGGAGAACGATCTTGGCCGAGATCAAACAGGCGGCGCGTCCGCTCTCGCCGCATCTGCAGATCTATCGCTGGTCCTGGACGATGGCGATGTCCATCGCCCATCGCGCCACCGGCGTCGCGCTCTATGCCGGCACGGTGCTCATCGCGGCCTGGCTCGTCGCCGCCGCCTCGGGCCCGGCCGCCTTCGACACCGCGCAGGCGATCGCGGGCTCCTGGTTCGGCCGCCTCGTCCTGTTCGGCTATTCCTTCGTGCTGCTGCACCACATGGCCGGCGGCGTGCGCCATTTCATCTGGGACATGGGCAAGGGCTACGACCCGCAGACCCGGATGAACCTGGCGAAATACAGCGTGGTCTTCTCGGGCGGGCTGACCCTGCTCGTCTGGATCGTCGCTTTGGCCGTGCGCTGAGGAGAGAGCCGATGCAGTCCCACTCCTCGCTCCGCACCCCGCTTTCGCGCGTCCGCGGCCTCGGCTCGGCCAAGTCCGGCACCGGCCATTTCTGGCTGCAGCGCATGACGGCGGTGTCGAACCTCGTCCTGACGCTGATCTTCCTCGGCATCGTGATTTCGCTCGCCGGCAAGCCCTATCCGGCGGCGCTCGCCATTCTGTCGCACCCGCTGGTGGCGATCCTGATGCTGCTTTTCGTCGTATCCGGTTGCGTGCACATGCGCATCGGCATGCAGGTCATCATCGAGGACTATGTCCATGGTGAGGGCGCCAAGATCGCGGCCGTAATGGCCAATACCTTCTTCGCGATCGCGATCGGCGCGGCTTGCGCCTATGCGGTGCTGAAGCTGTCCTTTGGAGGCTGATCCGATGGCGATCACCAAGTCCCGACAGGCCCCGGCCTATACCGGCCAGGCCTATCCGATCACCGACCACACCTTCGACGTTGTCGTGGTGGGCGCCGGCGGCGCCGGGCTGCGCGCCACCGTCGGCTGCTCGCAAGCCGGCCTGCGCACGGCCTGCATCTCCAAGGTGTTCCCGACCCGCTCGCACACCGTCGCGGCCCAGGGCGGCGTCGCCGCCTCGCTCGGCAATATGGGCAAGGACACCTGGCAGTGGCACATGTACGACACCGTCAAGGGGTCGGACTGGCTCGGCGACCAGGACGCGATCGAGTATCTCGTCCGCAACGCGCCGGCCGCCGTCTATGAGCTCGAGCATTGGGGCGTGCCCTTCTCGCGCACCGAGGACGGCAAGATCTACCAGCGCCCCTTCGGCGGCATGACCACCGAATTCGGCGAGGGTCCGCCGGCCCAGCGCACCTGCGCCGCCGCCGACCGCACCGGCCACGCCATGCTGCACACGCTCTATGGCCAGGCGCTGCGCTACAACACCGAGTTCTTCATCGAGTATTTCGCCATCGACCTCATCATGGATGAGGACGGGCATTGCCGCGGCGTGGTCGCGCTGAAGATGGACGACGGCACGATCCACCGCTTCCGCTCGCAGCAGACGATCCTGGCGACCGGCGGCTATGGCCGCGCCTATTTCTCCGCGACCTCGGCCCATACCTGCACCGGCGACGGCGGCGGCATGGTGCTGCGCGCCGGCCTGCCGCTGCAGGACATGGAGTTCGTGCAGTTCCACCCGACCGGCATCTACGGCGCCGGCTGCCTGATCACGGAGGGCGCCCGCGGCGAGGGCGGCTATCTCACCAATTCGGAAGGCGAGCGCTTCATGGAGCGCTATGCCCCCTCGGCTAAGGACCTCGCCTCGCGCGACGTCGTCTCCCGCTCGATGACGATGGAGATCCGCGGCGGCCGCGGCGTCGGCAAGAACAAGGACCACATCTACCTGCATCTCGACCATCTCGACCCGAAGATCCTGCACGAGCGCCTGCCCGGCATCTCCGAGAGCGCCAAGATCTTCGCCGGCGTCGACGTCACCCGCGAGCCGATCCCGGTGCTGCCGACGGTCCATTACAACATGGGCGGCATCCCGACGAACTTCCACGGCGAGGTGCTGACCAAGGTCGACGGCAATCCCGACACCGTGGTGCCCGGCCTGATGGCGATCGGCGAGGCGGCCTGCGTCTCGGTCCACGGCGCCAACCGCCTCGGCTCGAACTCGCTGATCGACCTCGTGGTGTTCGGCCGCGCCGCCGGCCTGCGCTGCGCCGACACGGTGACGGCGGGCGAGAAGCAGCCCGAACTGCCGAAGAACTCGGCCGATCTCGCGCTGTCGCGCCTCGACAAGTACCGCAACGCCGCAGGCGGCACGCCGACCGCCGACCTGCGCGGCCGGATGCAGCGCACGATGCAGGACAACTGCGCCGTCTACCGCACCGGCGAGACGCTGGAAGAGGGCCACAAGCTCATCCACGAGGTCTGGGCCGGCATCACCGACATCGGCACTAAGGACCGCTCGCTGATCTGGAACTCGGACCTGATCGAGACGCTGGAGTTCGACAACCTGATCACCCAGGCCGTCGTCACCATGGACTCGGCGCTGAACCGCCCCGAGAGCCGCGGCGCCCATGCCCGCGAGGACTATCCGAACCGCGACGACAAGGACTGGATGAAGCACACCCTGTCCTGGATCGACGACGAGAAGCGCACCGTCACGCTCGACGACCGCCCGGTCCACACCTACACGCTCTCGAACGACATCGAGTACATCAAGCCCAAGGCGCGGGTGTACTGAGGACGATTTGACAGATGGCCGAATTCAAACTCCCGCAGAACTCCCGCCTCGTCGAGGGTAAGACCTGGCCGAAGCCGGCCGGGGCCGCCAAGCTGACCGAGTTCAAGGTCTATCGCTGGAGCCCCGACGACACCGAGAATCCGCGCACCGACACCTATTTCGTCGACCGCGAGGATTGCGGGCCGATGGTTCTCGACGCGCTGATCTGGATCAAGTCCAAGATCGACCCGACGCTGACCTTCCGCCGCTCCTGCCGCGAGGGCATCTGCGGCTCCTGCGCCATGAACATGGACGGCAAGAACGGGCTCGCCTGCACCACCGGCATCGACGAATGCGGCTCCAAGGGCCGTGTCGCGATCTACCCGCTGCCGCATATGCCGGTGATCAAGGACCTGGTGCCGGACCTGACCCAGTTCTATGCCCAGCACGCCTCGATCGAGCCCTGGCTGCAGACCACGACGCCGGCGCCCGAAAAAGAGTGGAAGCAGGGCCGCGAGGACCGCGAGAAGCTCGACGGCCTCTACGAGTGCATCCTCTGCGCCTGCTGCACGACGTCCTGCCCGAGCTACTGGTGGAACGGCGACCGCTACCTCGGCCCGGCAGCCCTGCTGCAGGCCTATCGCTGGCTGATCGACTCACGCGACGAGCAGACCGGCGAGCGCCTCGACAATCTCGAGGACCCCTTCCGGCTCTATCGCTGCCACACCATCATGAACTGCGCCAACGCCTGCCCGAAGGGTCTGAACCCGGCCAAGGCGATCGCGGAGGTCAAGAAGATGATGGTCGCGCGTCAGGTCTGAGCCGCCAAAAATCCGCGAGCGCGGCCGTCTGACGCGACGGACGTCGTCTCAATAAAAGGCACGCCCTTTCCGTCATGGTCGGGCTTGTCCCGACCATCCACGTCTTCGACAGTCGAGCCCTGTGAGAAAGACGTGGATGCTCGCCACAAGGGCGAGCATGACGGCGCGGCCCGACCTGTACACTCAGCCGATATACCGCCCCGGCGCGAACGGCGTCGGATCCACCGGCGGCGTCTCGCCGCAGACCAGCGCGGCGACGATCTCGCCGGTGATCGGCCCGGTCGAGAACCCCAGATGCTGGTTGCCGAAGGCGAGCCAGAGACCGGGATGGCGCGGCGCCTCGCCGATCATCGGCAGTGAATCCGGCAGGGTCGGCCGCGCGCCGCGCCAGGTGGTCGCGAAGCCGTCCTCCAGCGGAAACGCTTCCTGCGCGCTCACCGTGACCTGGTCGATCTGGCGGTGGTTATCGGGCGCATCGCGGCGGCTGAGATCGACGCCGCTGGTGACGCGATAGCCCTCCTCCATCGGCGCCATGAAATAGGCGGCGTCGACATCGTACACCGGCCGCGACAGCCGGGCTCCCGGCTCAGCCTTGAAATGCCGGTGATAGCCGCGCTCGACATCGAGCTTCGGGTCGATCCCGAGCGGCGCCAGCAGATCCATGCTCCAGGGCCCGAGCGCGACGACGGCGATGTCGGCCTCGAAGCCGCCCTGCGCCGTCGCCACCCGCCAGCCGGAAGCGCCGCGCTCCAGCCGCTGCGCGTCCGCCTTCTCGATGCGGCCGCTGCGCTGCCGGAAGAGCTCGGCATAGGCCTGCGTCACGGCGCCCGGCGAATCCACCGAGGCATTCTCCAGGCAGAGCAGCCCGGCATGGAAGATCGGCTTCAGCGCCGGTTCGACGCCCGAAATGCCCTGCCGGTCGAGCACCTGCGCGGCGATGCCATGGGCCTTCAGGAAGTCATGCTCGGCCTGCGCCGCCGCATGGCCGGCTTCCGTGCGCCAGAGCTTGAGCGTGCCGGTCTCGCGCAGGCGGTGCGACACCCCCGCCTCCGCCATCAGCGCGCGGTGCCGCTCCACCGTGCTGCCGGTGAGCGATTCCAGCGCGGCGATGCGGGCGGCCGCCTTCGAGGCCCGCGCCTCCCAGAGGAAGCGCAGCAGCCAGCCGGGGCGGGTGAGCGCGCGCGACCAGTCGAGGTTCAGCGCCGGATGGCGGTTGCCGAGATAGCTGGTGATCTTGCCGTAGAGGCCTGGATTGTTGAGCGGCACGATCGAGGAGCGCGCCAGCACGCCGGCATTGCCATAGGACGTCTCCTGGCCGGGCTCGCGCCGGTCGATCAGGGTGACCGCGAAGCCGCGCTTCTGGAGCGAGAGCGCGCAGGAGACGCCGACCATGCCGGCGCCGAGAACGAAGGCTGTACGGGTCACGCGGGGTCCGTTTCTGCGGCGAGCCAATGGTCGAGGAAGCCGTCGAGCCAGCGGCGGATCGCCGGATCGTGCTGATACCAGCCCTCGAGATGCAGATGGCGCAGCTGCGCGCCCGGCATCAGGGTCCGCTCATGCCCGCGCACCGACCAGCGGCACATCATCGCCGGCGTCACCTCGGGGTGAAACTGCACGCCATAGGCGCGTGGCCCCGAGCGGATCGCCTGGATCGGAAAATCCCCGCCTGTCGCGAGACACTCCGCACCGGGCGGGCAATCGAAGCCCTCGCGATGCCATTGATAGACGGTGGCGGGCCAGTCGAAGCCGGCCTCCACCGCATGCGCGCGGCCATGATCGGTGAGGTCGAGCCCGTAATAGCCGACTTCGGCCCGCCCCTCCGGATGAGTGTAGACCCGGCCACCCAGCGTCCGCGCCAGCATCTGCGCGCCCAGGCAGATCCCGAGATAGGGCGCCTCCTCCTTCAGGCAGATATTGATCCAGTCGATCTCGGCCTTGACGAAATCATCCGGGTCATTGGCTGACATCGGCCCGCCGAAGATCACGGCGCCGGCATGATCGCGCATCGTCTCCGGCAGCGGGTCGCCATAGCGCGGCTTGCGGATATCGAGCGCATGGCCGCGCGCCTGCAGCAGGCGGCCGACACGCCCGGGCGTCGAATGCTCTTGATGCAGGACGATCAGGACAGGCCTGGGAGCGGGTCTCGGAGGGCGTCGTCGCGGCACGGAGCGGCGGGGCGGTCGCGCGGTCGGGGCGTCAGCAGTCATCGCGGATTCGGCAGCGGCCATGGGCGGGAGAAAGCGGACAGGTCGGAGATGTCGGGCCGACGGAGACTGTGAGGGACCGACTTCCGGCGCAAGCAATTTGTGAGCCGGCGGCGGCATGGCCCGGCTGCCCCGGCCGCATGTCGCACCTGGCGTGACAGTGCCGTTCCCTTCCGATCCCGTCCAATCTTGACTCACGAAGCCGTGAATGGCATGAGAATGAACGTTCATTCTCATTTCCGGGATCGCCTGTGCCCCCCACTGTCAGTGCCCTGCCCGCCGAGCGCGCACCCAACGAGCGCCGGACCCGCATTCTCGATGCGGCGGAGAGCGTCTTCGCGCGCGCCGGTTTCCACGCCGCCACCATGCAGGATGTCGCGGCCGAGGCCGGCATGAGCCCGGGCAATCTCTACCGCTACTTCGCCTCCAAGGACGCCATCATTGCGGCCATGGCGGAGCGCGACCGCCAGCAGATCGCAGCCGATTTCGCCGCCCTCGACCCGGCGAAAGGCCCGCTGCTCGATCAGCTCGAGGCGCTCGGCCGCCGCCATCTCGTCGAGGAGCCGCGCGAGCGGGCCATCCTCTGCATCCAGATCTGGGCCGAGGCCGCGCGCAATCCCGAGATGGCCCGCATGTGCGCCGCCATCGACGGGACGGTGGTCGGCGGCCTGGCCGAAGCCATCGCCGGCGCCAAGGCCAACGGGGAACTGCCGGCCGATCTGGACGAGGCCCGCTTCCTGCAGGCCATCTTCATGATGGCGGACGGCTTCTTCTGCCGGCGCGCCACCGATCCCGGCTTCGATGCCGCCGGGGCGGCC
The DNA here is from genome assembly GCF_001557075.1 of Methylobacterium sp. CCH7-A2. Lineage (NCBI taxonomy): Bacteria > Pseudomonadati > Pseudomonadota > Alphaproteobacteria > Hyphomicrobiales > Methylobacteriaceae > Methylobacterium > Methylobacterium sp. CCH7-A2. The sequence continues at coordinate 98,238 of NZ_LSKN01000069.1, read as the reverse complement.
GACACCTTGTTCGTCGCGATGCGCGGCCTCGCCCGCGTGCTGCTCCGTTCCGATGCGGGCGACGTATCATGAGCGCTGCCGCCTCCCATCGACCCACCGCCCCCGTTCAACAGGAACTCTCCCGCATGTCCGCCAGGCTCGCGCGCATCGCCGCCCTGTCGCTGCTGGTCGCCGGTCTCGCACCCGCCCAGGCCCAGACGCCGGCCCCCGCCGCAGCTCCGTCGGCCGGGCCTTCCGTCACCGTCACCAAGGCCGGTCTCTCCGAGATTGTGCAGAGCGTCGTCGTCTCAGGCTCGATGATCGCCCGCGACGAGGTGCTGGTGCAGCCGGAGGTCGACGGGCTCGCCATTGTCGCGCTGCTGGCCGAGGAGGGTGACCGAGTGTCCGCCGGCCAGGTGCTCGCCCGGCTCTCGCGCACCACGCTCGAGGTCCAGAAGACCCAGAACGACGCGCAAATCGCCCGCGCGGAGGCGGCGATTGCCCAGGCCAATGCCCAGATCGGCGAGGCGCAGGCCAATCTCGTCGCCGCCGAGAACAATTTCGAGCGGACCCAGACACTGCGCAGCAGCGGCAACGTCTCGAACGAGACCTTCGACCAGCGCGCCGCCGCGGCACGTGCCGCACGGGCCCGGGTCAACTCCGCCAATCAGGCGCTGGCCATCGCCACGGCCGATCTCGCCTTGGCGAAGGCGCAGGGCCGCGACATCGAGGTCAAGCTCGGCCGCACCGAGATCAAGGCGCCGCGGGGCGGCATCGTCAGCCGCCGCAACGCCAAGCTCGGCGGCACCGCCGCCATGGCGGCGTCGGAGCCGCTGTTCCGGATCATCGCCGACGGCGCGGTCGAACTGGAGGCCGAAGTCGCCGAGGTCGAGCTGCCGGGGTTGAAGGTCGGCCAGCCGGTGGCGGTGACCCCGGCCGGAGCGTCGCAGGCGCTCGCCGGCACCATCCGGCTGATCGCCCCCGAGGTCGACAAGGCCTCGCGGCTCGGCCGGGTCCGCGTCGAGCTCACCGGCAACCCGCCGGTCGCGATCGGCTCCTTCGCCCGCGGCGTCATCGAGACCGGGCGCAAGACTGCCGTCACACTGCCGCTCTCGGCGATCACCTATGCCCGCTCGGGCGCGACGGTGCAGAGCGTCACGGACGGCAAGGTCACGACCAAGCCGGTCAAGCTCGGGCTCATCGGCGGCGGGCGCGCCGAAATCGTCTCCGGCATCGCCGAGGGCGAGACGGTGGTGGCGCGCGCCGGCACCTTCGTGCGCGACGGCGACGTCATCACCCCCGTCCCGACGAATTGACGGGAGCACCCGGTGAACATCAACTTCTCCGCCTGGTCGATCCGCAAGCCGGTCCCCTCGATCCTGCTCTTCGTCGTGCTCTGCGTGCTCGGGCTGCTCTCCTTCTCGAAGCTGCCGGTCACGCGCTTTCCGAACATCGACGTGCCGCTGGTCTCGGTGACGGTGACCCAGTCCGGCGCCGCGCCCTCCGAGCTGGAGAGCCAGGTTTCCAAGCGCGTCGAGGACGCGGTGGCCAACATCACCGGCGTCAAGCACGTCATGTCGACGCTGACCGACGGCCAGTCCCAGACGGTGATCGAGTTCCGGCTGGAGGTGAACACCGACCGCGCCGTCAACGACGTCAAGGACGCCATCGCCAAGATCCGCGCCGACCTGCCGCGGACGATCGACGAGCCGATCATCCAGCGCATCGATGTCGAGGGGCAGTCGATCCTGAGCTATGGCGCCTTCTCGGCCGGGATGACGCTGGAACAGCTCTCCTGGCATGTCGATGACGTCGTCGCGCGCGAATTGCAGGGGCTGAAGGGCGTCGGCCGCGTCGACCGCTATGGCGGCGTCGACCGGGAAATCCGCATCTCGCTCGATCCCGACCGGCTGCTGGCGCTCGGCACCACGGCCGGCGAGGTCAACCGCCAGATTCGCGCGACCAATGTCGATCTCGCCGGCGGGCGCGGCGAGGTCGGCGGGCAGGAACAGGCGATCCGCACGCTCGCCGGCGCGCGCACCGTCGCCGAGCTGGCCGAGACCAAGATCACGCTCTCGGGCGGGCGCGAGGTACGCCTCAAGGAACTCGGCCGCGTCGAGGACAGCAATTCCGAGCCGCGCTCCTTCGGCCGGCTCGACAAGAGCCCGGTCGTCTCCTTCGCGGTCTTCCGCTCGAAGGGCTCCAGCGAGCTCTCGGTCAAGGAGGTCGTCGCCGCGCGCATCGCCGAACTGAACAAGCGCTATCCCGACATCACGCTGAAGCCGATCGACGACGCCGTCGCCTACACCTACGGCAACTACAAGGCGGCGATGATGACGCTGCTGGAAGGCGCGGCGCTCGCCGTGCTCGTCGTCTTCCTCTTCCTGAAGAACTGGCGCGCGACGCTGATCACCGCAATCGCGCTGCCGCTCTCGGCGATCCCGACCTTCTGGGCGATGGAGCTGATGGGCTTTTCGCTCAACCTCGTCAGCCTGCTCGGCATCACCCTCGTCACCGGCATCCTGGTCGACGACGCCATCGTCGAGATCGAGAACATCGTCCGGCACATGCGGATGGGGAAATCGCCCTATCGCGCCGCGATGGAGGCCGCCGACGAGATCGGCCTGGCCGTCATCGCGATCACGCTCACCATCGTCGCGATCTTTGCACCCGTCTCCTTCATGGGCGGCGTGGCGGGGCAGTATTTCCGCCAGTTCGGGCTCACGGTCGCGGTGGCGGTGCTGTTCTCGCTGCTGGTGGCGCGGCTGATCACGCCGATGATGGCGGCCTATCTGATGAAACCGGTCAAGCATGAGGACCCCAAGGACGGGGTCGTCATGCGCGGCTATGTCGGTCTGCTGAGGGCGACGACCGCCTCGCGCCGCATCCCGCTCGTGCCGCGCTTCGACGGGACGGGGCGCTGGCGCTCCATGCCCTTCAATATGTCCTATCTCACGCTGGTAGTGGGCTTCGCTTTCCTCTGGGGCTCGATCCACGCCACCGCGCTGCTGCCGACCGGCTTCATCCCGGACGAGGACACCTCGCGCGTCGTCGCCTCGGTGGAATTGCCGCCGGGCTCGACGCTGGAGGATACCCGCGTCACCACCGACCAGATCGTCGATGCGCTGCGCACCATTCCCGAGGTGACGCAGGTCTTCGTGCTCGGCGGTGCCTCGCCGACCGGCCAGCGCGAGGTGCGCCGTGCCGCCGTGACCATCAAGCTGAAGCCGAAATCCGAGCGCACGGCGCGCCAGAAAGACCTCAAGGTCGTCATCGCCGAAAAGCTCGCCAGCGTGCCGGATGTCCGTGCCTGGTATGTCAACGAGCGCGGCGAGCGCGAAATGGCCTTCTCGATCCTCTCCAAGGATGGGGCAGCCCTCGACGAGGCGGTGGCCCGCATCGAGAGCCGGATGCGCAAGATCGACGGCTATCTCAACGTCGCGACCTCGGGCTCGCTCTCGCGCCCGGAGCTGACGGTGCGGCCCAAGCTCGAAGCGGCCGCAAGCCTCGGCGTCACGCCCGAAGCGATCTCGGAGGCCGTGCGCGTCGCCACCATCGGCGATGTCGGCGCCAATCTCGCCAAGTTCAACGCCGGCGACCGGCTGGTGCCGATCCGCGTGCAACTGGACGAGGCCGCCCGCGCCGACATCCGCAACATCGCGGCGCTGCGCGTCACCAACACGAGCGGCGTCTCGGTGCCGCTGACCGCGGTCGCCGAGATCGGCTTCGGCGAGGGTCCGTCATCGATCGACCGCTATGACCGCGTCCGCCGCGCCGCCATCGGCGCCGATCTCAAGCGCGGCTTCGAACTGGGCACGGCGCAGGAGACCTTCCACCAGATCGTCAAGGAGGTCGGCCTGCCTGACGGCGTCTGGATCGCCGCGACCGGCGATGCCGAAATCCAGGGCGAGGTCGTCGCCGGCTTCATCCAGGCGATGACGACCGGGCTGATGCTGGTGCTGGCGGTGCTGATCCTGCTCTTCGGCTCGGTCTTCCAGCCGATCACGATCCTGCTCTCGCTGCCGCTCTCCTTCGGCGGCGTGGTCATCGCCCTGCTGGCGACCGCCAAGCCGGTCTCGATGCCGGTCTATATCGGCCTGCTCATGCTGATGGGCATCGTCACCAAGAACGCGATCATGCTGGTCGATTTCGCGGTGGAGGAGGAAGGCCGCGGCAAGGACCGCCGCACCGCCCTGCTCGAGGCCGGCCGCAAGCGCGCCCGCCCGATCGTGATGACGACGATCGCCATGGCCGCCGGCATGCTGCCCTCCGCCTATGGCGTCGGCGATGGCGGCGAGTTCCGCGCGCCGATGGCGATCGCGGTGATCGGCGGCTTGCTCGTCTCGACCGTCCTTTCCCTCGTCTTCGTGCCGTCCTTCTACGCGGTGATGGACGACCTCTCGAAGCTGACGGGCCGCATCTTCGGCCGCTTCTTCAGCAAGGCGGAGGATGAGAGCCTCTGGGAGGCGATTCCGGAGGAAGGCCACGCCCGACCCGAGGCCGCCGCCCAGATGAAGCTGCCGCTGCCGCCGCCCCGGCTGGCGGCGGAGTGATCAGACGATAAGGCCGGCTTCACAGGGGAAAGGCGTCTTCTCATAGATGGGCTCGAGTCTGTTGCGGGCGACAAACGCCTCTTCCCATTGATGGAGGAGGCCGGCGACGCCCGCCCGATCCCCGGCCGCCACCAGCGCGCCCAGCCGGCTGGCCCGCTCGAAACGGGGCTGCCAGGCATCCGTCATCGTCAGGTGCCAGTCCTTGATGGTCCCATAGATGGGGAGAACGTCTTCGAAGCGTCCCTGCGCAGCGAGGACCGCGATCCGACAGGGCTGATCGTGGTTGAGCCACCGCATGTACTCGAAGTCGTCGCCCTCGAGCTGCATCATGTCATCGATGTCGTGAACACCCCGCAGCATGGGCAGAATGCGGCGTTCGAGCGCATCGAACACCGTGTCGACGAACCCTTGCTGCGACCAGCGGTTCGGCTTGCCACGCTCCAGGAAGATCGGTTGCTGACCCAGCCCGCCCAGGCCTCCAACGGGATCGAAGGCAGGCCCGATATGCCAGCAGAAGCGCGGGTAGTCCGCATCCCAACTGCGGTCGATCGAAATCGATCGCGTGACATGCCGTTGCGGCTTCAGAATCACGAACCGATCCGCGAGGAAGAGGTCGTCCTGCCGTGCGAGCAGTTCAGACCATAGCGATTTGACCTGCTTCTTCGTTGTCATTGCCTCGGCCTGACGTCGATGAAACAGGGCGCGACGGGCATCACTCACTCCGATGTTCAACCGGAAATGGCGTCTTCTCGTGCAGAGCCTGCAGGCCATGTGTCGCGATGAAGTTGTCTTCCCAGTGATGCAGAAGCGCCGCGACGCCCGCCCGATCCCCCGCCTCGCAAAACGGCAAGAGTCCCTCCATCATGTCGCCATAGGTTTCCTCACCCCACCAGGGCAATTGCAGGGGGCCTTTCGCCCGCATTTCGGCTGAGGCCCTTGCAACGGCCGCGAAGTCGCCCAGGGCGGCCTGCAGGCACATCTGGTTGACCGGGAGTTCGAGACGCCATCGCCAGCGGGGCTCCATCGGATGGCTGAACGAGAGAAGGGCCTGAATTGTCCCGACCGAGCGCAGGATGGGCAGGATCTCTGTCTCGATGCTGTCGATGAAAGCAGCTTCGTGATGGGGATGGGACCAGTACATCGTCTTGATGTCCGGCGTGACGAAATTGGTTCCGGCGACACCATAGACTGATGCCTTGTGCCAGAACGTGAAGCCGACATCCCAGTGATACTCGGGATAATCCGAATAGGCCGTCCGCTGGACACGGAATCCACGGATCAGATGATGGATCGGCTTCAGAACCACGAGGGGCCCAAACTTCGCCTGGATCAGGGCGAGATCGGAATGCCGCTCGAGCAGAGGGCGGTAGAGGGACAGGATTTGCCGCTTCGTCGTCATCGTCTCGTCGGCCGCACCTGAATGACGATGGCTCTTGTCGACTGGCGGCGCCGCACATAGCCGGCGCCTCCCAATTCCAGAAATCGCTGCTGCGTCATCCCAGCCCGACCCGTCTTGAAGTCGTAGACGCACACAGTGCCATCCTCCCGATACTCGACCGCATCAATGCGTATGGTTCTGGGATATCCGTAACGCGGCGTCGTATCGCCGCTGGTTTCAGCGGCGATTTTGTAAGCGGACACTTCAGCACGCAAGTCCACGCGGCCCATCGCGTCGATCTGCTCTCTGAGACGCTGGTGAACATAGGTCCCGTAGACTGCAGCCGAAGGGGTAGTCTTTGACGGACCCCGCCCTTGCCACCACATCGTCGAGCCGCACCTGCAGGTCGGGCAGGCACTTGCAGGCGGCCTCAGCTTCTTCCTGGCTCACACGGCCGGCAAAACGTAGATCGAGCAGATTTGGCGAACTCGGGCGATACTCATTGGCCTCGAACGCCGTGACGGCCTGCTGGCCATCGCCGTTCTGGGACGACTGCCAGTTGAACAGGATCGCGCCGCCGATAATGAGCGCGGGAGCGACGGCAAGCGGCGCAAAAGCCGGCTGGATCGTGGCGTCCGGCTCCGGCCCGCCAGGAGTCCAGACCGTCCGGCCGACGATCTCGCCGTCGGGCCCTCCAATCCGCATCGTCTGGGTGCGCTCGATCGTCTCGAAGGTGACCTTGTCGCCCTCGGACGTCGTGACCGTGTGGCGCTCGTCGAAGCCAGCCTGGCGGGAGGCGGCATATTCGGAATGGATCGTGCTGCCGTCGCGGTTTACGATCGCTCGTTCCGCGACATCGCCCGCCTCGTCGCGACTTTCCTCGTAGAAGGCCCAGGTTTCCTCGCCGGTCTCGTCGACGACGAACCCGTCTCCGGGGCCGGCTTCCGCCAGCCCGCCCTCCGGGCCGAAGCCGGGCATGGGACTGTGGCTGCCACCGCCGCCGCCCGCGTCACTGGTCCACTGCCCGCCACCGCTGCTGCCGGCCGGGACGCGCGGCTGGGAGGGGTCGTATCTGCGACGCAGGAGATCGCGGCGCAGCAGCCGCGTTTCGTCCTGCAGGCGGATCAGGCTGCGGCGCAGGCGCGTGATCCCGGCCGCTTCAGCCGGCCGGAACGACGCGGATGGGTGGATCGACATGGCGACCTCCTCGGCGGAAACGCGCCATTGTCAACGGGTTCGGCGATGCGGGGATAAGCGGCCGCAGCAGGCGCCAGCGCCGCCGGCGCCCCAGCGCCCGCCCGCTCTAGATCGCCTTCTCGCTGCTCGGTGAAGACGTCGCCGGCGGCTGGTTGCGGCGGTTGAGCATCTCGCCGCGCGACTTGACGATCTGGGCGACGACGACGTCCTGCACGCTCTGGGTCGCGGCGCGACGCACCGCTTCGCGATCGACCGGGCGGGCGCCGTCATGCTCCTGGATCTCGATGATCGCCTGAGCGAGCGCGTCGACATCGGCCTTGCAGAAGATCATCGCCGCCTTGGCCACCACCTCCGCCTTCTCGTCGGTGGCGAGCATGGGGCCGCCCTCGCGGCCGATGCAGGCCAGCATGCGGGCGCGGATGAGATCCCGCGTCTTTTCCAGCACGACCCGCTTTTCGGCCCTGGCTTGCCGCTCCGCCTCGGTGGGCGCGGCGGGAGCGGAGGGTGTGGCAGGATTGACCGGCCCGCGCAGGCTCGCGCTCTGCTTGGCGCATTCGACCAGCGCCGGCAGCATCTCGCTGGTCGAGGTGAGGGCAAAGGTCAGGCGCTGGTCATTGGCGACCATTTCGAGAATGCGCCCCTGTCGGAAGGCGCCGATCAACTGCGACTCGGCGGGCATCGCAATCGCCAGCAAGGTCGGCGTCTTGGCTTCGGCGGTCACGTCGATCCGGGAGGTCCGGTCGAAGACGAGCTGCAGATTGAGCCGGCTGCCGGGCTTCAGCTTCCAGGCGGGGTGGGCGAACCCGATCAGCCACTTCAAGTCGGCGGTGATCGAGGTGAACATCCGCGTGCCGTTGCGATAGGGCGCGTTGACGGCGCAATGCGAAAAGGCGCCCGTCGCGTCGTTGGTATAGGCGCCACCCGTCCAGTTGCCGACGACGATCTTGCCAAAGGGCCCTGCCGCTTCCGCTGGCGGCGCCAGAACCAGAACCGCCGCCAAAACCAAGCCGCGCACCATGCGTCACCTCGCCATTCCCGGCGCTCAGGATGACGTCCGGCGCCCTGCGAGGCAATGCGGAAGACGGGCCGGGGTTCCGGGCTCCGACCTTTCGGCCCGGCCCGGATCGGTAGCCGGCCTGCCCCTTCGCTCAGCCCGCCTTGCGCTTGTTCTGGCGGTTCTCGATCAGATCGTCGACCACCGTCGGGTCGGCGAGCGTCGAGGTGTCGCCGAGCGCGCCGAACTCGTCCTCGGCGATCTTGCGCAGGATGCGGCGCATGATCTTGCCGGAGCGGGTCTTGGGCAGGCCGGGCGCGAACTGGATCAGGTCGGGCGAGGCGATCGGGCCGATCTCCTTGCGGACATAGGCGACGAGGTCCTTGCGCAGCGCCTCGCTCGGCTTCTCCCCGGCCATCAGCGTGACATAGGCGTAGATGCCCTGCCCCTTGATGTCGTGCGGATAGCCGACGACCGCGGCCTCCGACACCGACGGATGCGCGACCAGCGCGGATTCGACCTCGGCCGTGCCCATGCGGTGGCCCGACACGTTGATGACGTCGTCGACGCGGCCGGTGATCCAGTAATAGCCGTCGGCATCGCGCCGGCAGCCGTCGCCGGTGAAGTACTTGTTCGGATAGGTCGCGAAATAGGTTTCTTCGAAGCGCTTGTGGTCGCCATAGACCGTGCGCATCTGGCCCGGCCAGCTCTCGGCGATGACGAGATTGCCCTCGCAGGCGCCCTCCAGCACCTTGCCCTCGGCATCGACGATCTCCGGCTTCACGCCGAAGAAGGGGCGCGTCGCCGAGCCCGGCTTGAGCTTGGTCGCGCCCGGCAGCGGCGTGATCAGGATGCCGCCGGTCTCGGTCTGCCACCAAGTGTCGACGATCGGGCAGCGCCGGTCGCCGACGACGCGGTGATACCACTCCCAGGCTTCCGGATTGATCGGCTCGCCGACCGAGCCGAGCAGCCGCAGCGACTTGCGCTTGGTCTTCTTCACCGGCTCCTCGCCGGCGCCCATCAGCGAGCGGATCGCAGTCGGCGCGGTGTAGAAGGTGTTGACCTTGTGCTTGTCGATGACCTCCCAGAAGCGCGAGATCGTCGGATAGGTCGGGATGCCCTCGAACATCAGGGTCGTCGCGCCATTGGCGAGCGGCCCGTAGAGGATGTAGCTGTGGCCGGTCACCCAGCCGACATCGGCCGTGCACCAGTAGATGTCGCCGTCATGGTAGTCGAAGACGTACTGATGGGTGATCGAGGTGTAGACCAGATAGCCGGCGGTCGTGTGCAGCACGCCCTTGGGCTTGCCGGTCGAGCCCGAGGTGTAGAGCAGGAAGAGCGGGTCCTCCGCCTTCATCTCGGCCGGGGGACAGTGGCCCGAGGCCTTGGCGGCCTCCTCGTGATACCAGAGATCGCGGCCTTCCTGCATCGAGACCTGGCCGCCGGTGCGCTTCACCACCAGCACCGTGCCGATGCCGCCCTTCACCTTGTCGTTGGCGGCGTCGACATTCTTCTTCAGCGGCACGGAGCGGCCGCCGCGCAGCCCCTCATCGGCGGTGATGACGATCTTCGAATCCGAATCCTCGATGCGGCTGGCCAATGAATCCGGCGAGAAGCCGCCGAACACAACCGAATGGATCGCGCCGATGCGGGCGCAGGCCAGCATCGCGTAAGCCGCTTCCGGGATCATCGGCAGGTAGATGGTGACGCGGTCGCCCTTCTTGACGCCCTGCGCCTTCAACACGTTCGCGAACTTGCAGACCTCGGTGTAGAGCTGCCCGTAGGAGATCTTCTTGGACTCGGACGGGTCGTCCCCCTCCCAGATGATCGCGGTCTGCTTGGCGCGCGTCGCCAGGTGCCGGTCGATGCAATTATAGGCGACGTTGGTGGTGCCGTCCTCGTACCACTTGATCGAGACCTTGCCCGGCTTGTAGCTGGCGTTGCGCACCTTGCTGTAGGGCTTGAACCAGTCGATCCGCTTGCCCTGCTCGCCCCAGAAGGCGTCCGGGTCCTTGATCGAGGCGGCATAGAGCTTCTTGTACTTGGCGTCGCTCGCCCAGGCCTTCTTCGACCATGCGGCCGGCACGTCATAGATGATCTCGGTCATGGCAGGCGCCTCCCCAGACTTGGGCCTTGCGATCGACTTTGGCCTTGCGACGCTGCGGACGGTCGCGGCCGGGCCTCTTGTTCGCTGCCGGCATCATAGGGGTCCATGGCGCGCTGCAGCAAGCCGCGCGGCCTCGCACTTTCGGGGGAGAGCGACTTGTCCCCGCCCGATCGATTGCAACCTATGATTGCGTTTTGGTGAGAATGCGATAGCGTTCCGTCTGTTGGCTGGGGGGCGATCATGACGCGAAACATCTGCATCTTCTCGGATGGCACGGGGCAGCGCGGGGTTCGCGTCGATGACGGCGCGACCAACATCTTCAAGCTCTACGAATGGGCGCGGGATGTCCCGGATCAGGTCTGCTTTTACGATCCCGGAGTCGGCAGCGAGCCGGGCAAGGGGCTCGACTGGACGACATGGGCGCGCAACCTGGTCGATAAGAGCACGGGTCTCGGCATCACCCGCAACATCCACGACTGTTATGACTTCCTGGTCAGGAGCTGGCGCGAGGATTCCCGCGTCGCGGTGTTCGGCTTCAGCCGGGGCGCCTATACGGTGCGCAGCCTCGCCTCCGCGGTCATGCTCTGCGGCGTCCCCGACCGCCTGCAAGACGGGCTCGACATCACGGGCGACGAGCCCCCCGCGAAGGCGCTCCGAAGCAGGCTCCTCTCCGAGGCGATCGGCATCTATCAGAGCCATTACGGGCCGCGGGGCGCGGAAGAGCGCAAGGCCAAGGCGCGGCATTATCGCGAGCGCTACCGCTGCCACGATGCGCCCGTACATCTGGTGGCGGTGTTCGACACCGTTGCTGCGCTCGGGCTGCCGGGCATCGCCAATCTGGCCAACCCCCTGCGCCACCGTTTCCACGATGCCAAGCTGAGCGGACGTGTCCGTTTCGGCTTTCAGGCGCTCGCGATCGATGAAAACCGGAAGGTGTTCGCACCCGTGCCATGGGACGAAACCGAAAAGCACCCTGAGCAGACCATCGAGCAGGTCTGGTTCCCGGGTGTCCATTCCGACATCGGCGGCGGATACGAGAATCGCGCGCTGTCGGATTTCGCCTTGTCCTGGATGATGGAGAGATGCTCCGCGCCCGAGGTCGGCCTGCGTTTCGAGCCGGCATCCTATCGCTTCAAGGCCTCAGTCAATGGCGAGCACCATGACGAACGCACCGGCTGGGGCCGCTTCTGGACACCCGGCGACCGGAGCAACTTCATCCTCAAGCTCTCGGCCGACAGCGATCGTCTCTGTGACAGGATCGAGGACCGCTTTCAGGACCCGGCACTGTCTTACCGGCCGAAGCCGCTACAGGACCATCCCCGGACGCGCCACTACTATCCTTAGCCGGCGGCCCCCAAGGCGCGCGCCCGTTAGGGAGCGGCCGGCCTACAGCCCACCCATCTTGCAGACGATGTCCCACTCCGCGTCGGTGACCGGCTGGACCGAGAGGCGGAAGGATTTCACCAGCGACATATTCGCGAGCTTCGGCTCGGCCTTGACCTGGGCGAGGCTGACCGGCTTCGGCAGCGTCTTCACCGCTTTGAAATCGACCAGCACCCAAGGCTCGCCGGGGATCCAGATATAGGCTTCCTTGATGACCTCGACGATGCCGACGACCTCGAGCCCCTCGTTGGAATGATAGAAGAAGACCTGCTCGCCCAGCTTCATGCCCATCAGGTTCAGCTTGGCGGTGTGGTTCTTGACGCCGTCCCAATGGGTGCCGGCCGCGCCGGCCGCGACCTGCTGGTCCCAGGACCATTTCGAGGGTTCGGATTTGACGAGCCAATGGGCCATATCAGTGCTCGATCGGAGGGAGAGGGCAGATAGCGAGTGGCGAATGGCGAATGGAAAAGCAAGATGCGTTCTATCGCCACTCGCTACTCGCCGGTCGCCTCTTCCTGCGGCACCGGCGGCTTCGAGGCCTCCGGCCCCTGCACGTTCCAGAAGCGCACCATCTCGCGGGTCAGGGCGGCGTAGTCCTTGGGATCGAGCTCGACGCGGACCTCGGCCTCGCCGAAGGGCAGGATCAGCACGAAGCGATGCGTCCCCTCCGCGCGGCGGCGGCGATGCTGGATCACCGGCTGCGCGATGCGTCCGGCCAGCGGCACGGGCTCGCTCTCGGCCACGAGCTCCGAGCCGGTCGTCTTGCGCACCTCGGCGATGCCACGCGCCACCCGCTTCGTCAGATCCGACCAGTCGCCCGCCATTACATGGTCTCCCCTTCGCCTTCGGCCCGCAGCGGTCGGGCCAGCAGCCCGGTCACAGCCTCGCGCACGCCGATCCGGCCGTCGATGATGCCGGCGACCGCGTCGGCGATCGGCATGTCGACGCCGCCGGCCTGCGCCATCTGCGCCAGTATCTGGGCGGTGAAGGCGCCTTCCGCCAGAGCCCCGCCGGCGGCATCCGTCACGCTGCGGCCCTGGCCGAGGGCGAGTCCGAAGGCGAAGTTGCGCGATTGCGGCGAGGCGCAGCTCAGCACGACATCGCCGAGCCCCGACAGCCCCATCAGCGTCTCGCCTTGCGCGCCATGAGCCTGGCCGAAGCGGCGCAGTTCCGCGAAGCCGCGCGCGACCAGCGCAGCGCGCGCGCTCTCGCCATAGCCGAGGCCGATCGCGATGCCCGCCGCAATGGCGAGCACGTTCTTGGCGGCGCCGCCGATCTCGACGCCGCGGGGGTCGGCGCTGTGATAGATGCGGAAGGCCGGCGAACTCAGCGCCTCGGCGAGCGCCTGCGCCAGCGACGCGTCGGCCGCGGCCAGCGTCACCGCGGTCGGCAGGCCCTTGCCGATATCGGCCGCGAAGCTCGGGCCCGACAGGATGGCGGGCCGGGCGGCGGGGAGTTCCTGCGCGATGATCTGCGTGGTGAAGAGCCCGGTCCCGCGCTCGATGCCCTTGGCGGCGGAGATCACCGGGATGCTCGCCGGCAGCAGCGGCGCCAGCGCCCGGCAGACCGCCCGCAGGCTCTGCGTCGGCACGGTGATCAGGAGCGCATCGCAACCGGCGAGATCCGCCAGTTGCACGGTCCCCCGCACCGCATCCGGCAGCGTGATGCCGGGCAGCCGCGGCGCCTGACGGGTGCGGGCGATGGCGTCGACGGCCGCCGCTTCGCGGGCCCAGAGCAGGACGCGACGCCCCGCCCGGGCCGCGGCCAGGGCCAGCGCCGCGCCATAGGCGCCGGCACCGACGGTGCCGATCGTGTCGAAGGGGCCTTCGCCGCTCATCCGGCGGCGCCGGCGGGGGCCGTCTGGGCGCGGGGCTTCAATTCGTCGAGCGGCCAGCGCGGCCGGGCGAGCGCCCCCATGTCGTCGACGAGGCCGAGCCGCAGCCGCTCCAGCCCGGCCCAGGCGATCATCGCGCCATTGTCGCCGCACAGATGCAGCGGCGGGGCGACCATCGACAGGCCGGCCTCGGTGGCGAGCCGGGTCAGGCCGCGCCGGATCGGCTGATTGGCGGCGACGCCGCCCGCGACGACGAGCGCGCTCGGCGTGATTCCGGCCGCCGCGCAGCCGCGCAGGCCGGCCCGCGTCCGGTCGACCAGCACATCGACGATCGCGGCCTGGAAGGAGGCGCAGAGATCGGCGACGTCGCGGTCCGAGAGCGGCGCGATGCGCTCCGCCACCAGCCGCACCGCCGTCTTCAGCCCCGAGAGCGAGAAATCCGGGTTGGGCCTTCCCTGCATCGGCCGCGGGAAGTCGAAGCGCTCGGGATCGCCTTTGGCCGCCTCGCGCTCGACCGAGGGGCCACCCGGATAGGGCAGGCCGAGCATCTTGGCGATTTTGTCGAAGGCCTCGCCGACCGCGTCGTCGATGGTGCCGCCGAGCTTGAGGTAGTCGCCGACCCCACGCACGGCGAGCAGTTGCGTATGCCCGCCCGAGACGAGCAGCAGCAGATAGGGAAAGGCGAGATTGTCGGTCAGCCGCGCCGTCAGCGCATGGGCTTCCAGATGGTTGACGGCGATGAAGGGCTTGCCCGTGACGAGCGAAATCGCCTTGGCGGTCGTCAGGCCAACCATGACGCCACCGACGAGGCCGGGACCGGCGGCCGCCGCCACCGCGTCGATCTCGCCCGGCGCCAGCCCCGCGCTCTCATAGGCGCGGGCGACGATACGGTCGATCGCATCGACATGGGCGCGCGCCGCGATCTCGGGAACGACCCCGCCATAGGCGGCATGGGCTGCGATCTGGCTCAGCACCTCGTTGGAGAGAATCTTGATCTCGCCAGAGCGCTCCACCGACACGATGGCGGCCGCGGTCTCGTCACAAGTCGTCTCTATGCCCAGAACGCGCATGATCGGTCGATGAGGTCCCGGCAGGAGGATCAATCGGGGAGCGAAGGCGGGCGGAACCGCGCCGGTTTCCCCTCCTATAGTCCGCCGGCGCCGCGAAGGCCAAGGGGCGGGCAGGTTCAAGCTTCGGGAACCCGCAGCGCCTCCCGGCACTTGGATGAATGACGACTTGCGCGGGACGGGGCCGCGCGGAATGGATGAAGGCCGATGCCATCCGTGGGGACGCCCCGCGAGACGGCATCGTCGGGGGACGAGGGACATCGCATGCGCATTTTCGTGTTTCGCCCGCCGGCCGAGGCGGCGCGCACCGCCACAGCCCTGCGCGATCACCATCACGACCCCGTGCTCGCACCCCTCTTTACGGTGTCGCGAACGGCCGATCCGGCGCCGGAGGGCCCCTTCGACGCCCTTGTCCTGACCAGCGGCAATGCGGTGCCGGCGCTCGCCGAGCTGCCGGCGACGGCCCGCGATATGCCCACCTTCAGTGTCGGCGCCCGCACCGCCGGCAAGGTCCGCGAAGCCGGCCACGCGGATTCGCGCAGCGCCGACGGCAACCGCGACGATCTGATCCGGCTGATCGGGGAGACGTTGCCGGCGGGCGCGCTGCTGCTCCTGATCGTCGGCCGCGACCGGCATGACGATGTCGGCGACCGGCTGGCGCAGGCCGGCTTTGCGGTGGCGATCTGGACGGCCTATGCCGCAGAGGCCGTGACGGAGTTTCCGGCAGAGGCGCGCGATGCGCTGGCGCATGGCGCCGTCGAGGGCGCGCTGCATTATTCCGCCCGCGGCGTGCGCACCTGCCTTGATCTCGCCCGCGCGGCGAACGTGCTGGAGCCCCTCCTCGATCTCACCCATGTCACCCTCTCGGCCGATGTCGCAGCTCCGCTGATCGCTGCCGGCGCCAGCACGGTCCTCGTCGCAGAGCACCCGGAGGAGGCGGCGCTGCTGGCGGCGCTGGACCAAGTGTCCGCTCGCAATCGCGGCAGCGGGGGTGCTACACAGGGGCCGGTTGCGCCGTCGGGCGTCGAGACGGACAAGGACGAGATGAACGATTCCGACAGGCCGGCCGGTTCCGCTGGCGACGGCACGAAGAGCGACGGAAAGACTGCCAGGGCCAAGGGCAAGGGTGCCGCGCGCTCGGGCCGCATCCCACCGACGATCGAGGCGACCGCGACCGATCTGACGCCGCCCGGGCCGGCCGCCGAGGCGTCGCCCGTCAGCGCCGAAACGCCTGCCATCGAGCCCGCGCCCGAAACCGCTACCCCAGCGACGCCCGGCGCCGAGCCCCCGCCCGAAGCGGTTCTGCCGACCGAGGCCCTGCCCCGGGAGTTTCCCGAGCCCACCAACGCGCCACCGCCCCGTGACGAGCCGGCCGCCGCGGACGCACCGCCTGCTCCCCCTCCCACAGCCGCGCCCGCGTCTTCGCGATCGAGCCTGCCCGCGATGGCGCTGGCCGGCCTGGTCGGCGGCGCGGTCGGCGCCGGCATGGTCTTTTTCGCGCTGAACCGGCAGACGCCCGCGATCACGCCCGAGCAGGTCGCCCAGCTTCAGGGCCGCCTCGACCGTCTGCAGACCGCCACGACCGAGCTCGACCGCAAGGCGGCGGCCGCCGCCGACGCGGCTGCCAAGGCCGGCGCCGCGGCCCAGAGCGCGACCGCCCGTGCCAACGAAATCGCCGGATCGGCGGCGCCGGATGCGGCGGCCCTCTCCGAGCTTCAGGCCAGGGCCCAGCGGGCCGAGGCGACGGCGACGGCGGTCGGCCAGCAGCTCGAGCGCAACGCAGCCCGCATCGGCTCCGTCGAGGCACTGGCCAAGACGGCCGCCGCGCCGAGCCCGCAAGGCCTCGCCGCCGCGCGGATCGTCCTGGCCGAGCGGGTCCAGGCGGCACTGGCCTCGGGCCAGCCTTTCGCCGCCGATGTCGCGGCCCTCGCCAAGGGCGGCGGCTCGCCCGACCAGCTCGCGGCGCTGAATGCCGTCGCGACGACCGGCGCAGCGACGAAGGACGCGCTCCTGACGCAGCTGCGCGGCCACCGCGCGATGTTCATCCGTGAGCTGACGCCGGCCTCGGCCGGCTGGCAGGAACGGGCGCTCGCACTCGTCAGCCGCGTCATCAGCATCCGCCCCGTCGGGGACACCGGCGCCAATGATCCGGCGACGCTGCCGGCGCGGCTCGAGGCCGCCATTGCGCGCGGGGACATCGTTGCGGCCGCAGCCGCCTGGGAGCAGCTGCCCGAGCCGGCGCGCCGCGAGAGCGCCGCTTTCGGCGAAGCGCTGAGAAAGCGCGCCGCCGCGGATGCGGCGATCGCCAAAATCACGCAGGATGCGGTCGCCGCGCTCGGCACGGCCGGCTGACGGAGGATAGGGGTTCCATGGTTCGCGTACTCGTCTATCTCGCCGTCTTCGCCGCCCTCGCCGTCGGGGCCGTCTGGCTCGCCGACAGGCCGGGCGAGGTCTCGTTGGTCTGGCAGGGCTGGCGGGTCGACACGAGCGTCGCGCTGGCGGCGATCGCGGTCGTCGTGCTCTCTCTGCTGACGATGCTGGCCTTCGGCCTGCTCCGCTTCGTCTTCGGCCTGCCCGGCGCCTTCAGCTTCGCCTCCCGTGCACGGCGCAGGGCGCGTGGCTTCGAGGCGGTCTCGCGCGGCATGGTCGCCATTGGGGCGGGCGACCCCGTCGCCGCCGGCCGCCACGCCGTCGATGCCCGCCGCTATGCCGGCAACGAGCCGCTGACGCTGCTGCTCGAAGCCCAGGCCGCCCAGCTCTCGGGCGATCGCGGCCGGGCCGAAGCCGCCTTCAAGGCGATGCTCGACAAGCCGGAGACGCGGGTGCTCGGCCTGCGCGGGCTCTTCGTCGAGGCCAAGCGCCGCGGCGACATGGCCGCCGCCCGCGCCTTCGCCGACGACGCCGTGCGCCGCTCGCCTTCGCTGGCCTGGGCCAATGACGCGCTGCTCGATTTCCACACTCAGGCCGGCGACTGGCAGGCGGCGCGCACCGCCGTCGAGCGCCGCGCCGCCCTGCGCCTCGCCGACAAGGCCGACGCCAAGCGCCAGCGCGCCGTTCTGCTCGCCGCCGAGGCGCTGGAGGCCCGCGGCAGCGCGCCCGAAAAGGCGCTCGCCGCCGCCCTCGAAGCGGTCAAGCTCGCCCCGGGCCTGACGCCCGCTGCGGCCCTGGCCGGCCGGATGCTCGGCGAGCGGGGCGATGTCCGCAAGGCGGTGAAGCTGCTCGAGGCCGCCTGGAAGGAGGTCTCCCATCCCGACATCGCCGCCGCCTATCTCGATGTCCGCCCCGGCGACAGCGCGCAGGACCGGCTCGCCCGCGCCACCACCCTGGCGAAGCTGCGCCCGGCCGATCCCGAGGGCGTGCTGGCTCTGGCGGGTGCCGCCATCCATGCCCGCGATTTCGCCAAGGCCCGCAGCACGCTGAAGCCGCTGCTGGCGGGCGGCGCCTCGGTGCGGGCCTGCCTGCTGATGGCCGAGCTGGAGGAAGCCGAGCACGGCGCCGCCGGCCGCGTCCGCGAATGGCTGGCGCGGGCGACGCGCGCCCCGCGGGACGCCGCCTGGGTGGCGGACGGCCTGGTTTCCGACCAGTGGATGCCGGTCTCGCCGATTTCCGGCCGGCTCGACGCCTTTGTCTGGACGGTGCCGCCCGCGACGCTCTCCAGCCAGGGCACCGATCTCGACGATGTGCTCGCCGATCTCGACGACGACTCCCGCCCCCTGATCGAGGCGCGGGCCGAGACGGTAGAGCCCGCTCCCGCTGCGGTCGCGCCGCCGGCGGCGCCGGCTCCCGCCCCTGCGCCCGCCAAGGCCGACAGCCCCTCCGAGCCCGCTCCCAAGCCGGAATCCGTCCCGGCCATGGCGCCGGCCAGCGAGGCGAAACCGGCCATCGTCGGCGAGCCCAAGACCGAAGCGAAGGCGGACCCCACGACCGAAACGAAGCAAGAGACGAAGCCGGAGCCCGCCCTCGTGGCCGAACCGGTGATGGGAGTCGGCGAGGGCCGCCCCAAGCCGGTGATCTTCCCCGTCGCCCACGCGCCGGACGATCCGGGGCCGGAGGAGGTCCAGCCCGTCGAGGACAAGAAGGGCAAGTTCCGCTTGTTCGGCTGAGCCACCCACGCGAAAAGGCGTGCGGCTTGCGCCCGCCCGGCCTATAGCGTCGGTCATGACCCCAACAGAGACGACGGGCGCCGCCGCCGGCGCAGGGACCACCCTCCATGTCGGGCCCGAACAGGCCGGCGAACGCCTCGACAAGGCGCTGGCGCTTCTGGCCGGCGAGATTTCGCGGGCGCGGCTGCAGCAGGTCATCAAGGAGGGCGGTGTCGCGCTCAACGGCGTGATTGCGACTGACGGCAAGCGCAAGGTCGTCGAGGGCGACACGATCGCGCTCGTCATGCCCGCCGCCCGCCCGCCCGATCCGGTCGGCCAGGACATCCCGCTCGACATCATCTTCGAGGACGAGCATCTCGTCGTCATCGACAAGCCGGCCGGCCTCGTCGTTCATCCTGCCGGGGGCCATGAGGATGGCACGCTGGTCAATGCGCTGATCGCCCATTGCGGCGAGAGCCTTTCCGGCATCGGCGGCGTGCGCCGGCCCGGCATCGTCCACCGCCTCGACAAGGACACCAGCGGCCTTCTCGTCGTCGCCAAGAACGACCGCGCCCATCAGAAACTCGCCAAGCAGTTCGCCGATCACGGCCGTACTGGCCCGCTGCGGCGGGCCTATCTCGCCATCGTCTGGGGCGTGCCGCGGCGGCTGCACGGCACGGTCCAGACCCAGATCGAGCGCTCCAACAAGAACCGCGAGAAGATGATGGTCGTCGGCGAGGATCGCGGGCGCGAGGCGATCACGCACTACACCGTGATCGAGCGTTACCCGCCGCTGCTCAAGGCCGGCGAGGAGACGGAGGCGCTGGCCAGCTTGGTCGAGTGCCGGCTGGAGACGGGGCGCACCCATCAGATCCGCGTCCACATGGCCCATCTCGGCCATCCGCTGCTGGGGGACCAGCTCTACGGCTCCGGTTTCTCCACCAAGGCGGCCCGCCTGCCCGAACTGGCGCGGGACGCGCTGACCAGGCTCGGCCGCCAGGCGCTGCATGCGGCCGTGCTCGGTTTCGAGCACCCGGCCAGCGGAGAGGAACTGCTTTTCGAGTCCGAGCCGCCGCCCGAGTTTGCGCAATTGCAAGCAGCGCTCGCGGCTCTGTGAGCCAAACTGGCTTCCTTGCCTAGTTTCCGCCAAGCTGTCTTGGCATATACTGGCGATCGGATGCGGATGGCCAAGGGGGCGCCGCAGATGAACCGACCCGACCGAACCTGCGTATGGTTGAGACGTTGGGTCTGTTCACGACATCCGAACCTGCGCGAAGGTTGATCGCGCGGTGGGCCTGCCGCGAAGCGGGGGCCCGAGAAGGAGAACGCGCATGGCGAGTGCCTCGCTGCCCGTCCTGTCCGCCGAGGGCGGACTCTCACGCTATCTCGACGAAATCCGCAAATTCCCGATGCTGGAGCCGAACGAGGAGTTCATGCTCGCCAAACGCTGGCGCGAGCATGGCGACCGGGACGCGGCCCACAAGCTCGTCACCTCGCATCTGCGGCTCGTCGCCAAGATTGCCATGGGCTATCGCGGCTACGGCCTGCCGATCGGCGAAGTCGTGTCCGAAGGCAATGTCGGCCTGATGCAGGCCGTCAAGCGCTTCGAGCCCGACAAGGGCTTCCGCCTCGCCACCTATGCGATGTGGTGGATCAAGGCGTCGATTCAAGAGTACATCCTGCGCTCCTGGTCGCTCGTGAAGATGGGCACAACGGCCAACCAGAAGAAGCTGTTCTTCAACCTGCGCAAGGCCAAGAGCAAGATCTCGGCGCTGGGCGAGGGCGATCTGCGTCCCGAGCAGGTCAAGAGCATCGCCACCAAGCTCGGCGTCAACGAGCAGGACGTCATCGACATGAACCGCCGTCTCGGCGGCGACGCCTCGCTGAACACGCCGCTGCGCGAGGATGGCGAGGGCGAGTGGCAAGACTGGCTGGTCGACGACAGCGAGAGCCAGGAGCGTCGCCTCGCCGATTCGGAAGAGGCCGACAACCGCCACACGGCGCTGCGCGAGGCGCTCGAGGTGCTGAACCCGCGCGAACGGCGCATCTTCGAGGCCCGCCGCCTCGCCGACGACCCGATCACGCTGGAGCAGCTCTCGGAAGAGTTCGGCGTCTCGCGCGAACGCGTCCGCCAGATCGAGGTGCGCGCCTTCGAGAAGGTGCAGGACGCGGTCAAGAAGGCGCTGGTCCGGATCGAGGCCCCGCGCGCGGCCCTGCCGGCGGCCTGACGAGATCGTTCGTTGTTGGATTTTGAGGGGCGCGGTTTCCGCGCCCCTTTTTCGTGGCTGGCGCCTCAGTACAGCGCCGGCAGCGGCTGGACCGGCAGGCGGATCGGGCCGAGATAGACGCGGCCCTCGCGCAGCACGATCGGCGGCAGGGCGTTGAGGCCTGGCGCAGCCCCCGGCAGCTGCGCGCTGAGGCGCCCGCCGAGGAGGCCGCCGATGCCCGCCGCGAGCCCGCCGACGGGAATGCCGGCGATCTGGCGGATGCCCGCCAGCGAGGCCTGGATCTGCCCGGCCGGACGATGCGTCTGATCGATCAGGAACTGCGCCGTCGCCTCGATCCGGGCCGGTCCCTTGGCCGAAACCAGCTTCGTCACCTCGATCTGGCCGCCGGCCGTCCGCCAGGCTTCCAGCGCATCCGGGTTGAGGCCGATCCGGAACGCCTCCGACTGCGTCAGCGTCGCCTGGATGTCGACATCGCCGGCTTCCGTCGTGCCCAGCAGCGCATCCAGCGCGGGCAGCACCGAGCCCTTCGCCGCGATGGCGAGGTCGACGGCCTGATCCGTCGCCGGCCGCGAGGGATTGCGGCGCAGATGCGCCTCAACGCTCGCCGCCTTCCAGGTCTCGGGCGCGAGGCCTGGCGCGCTCAGCCTGGCGTCGGGCGCCGTCACGACGAGCGAGACCCGCTCGGGGCCTGCGGTGCCATGGCTCAGGCTGGCTTCGAGCCGCGTCCAGCCGAGATCGAGCTTGCGGCCCTCGGGAAGATTCGCCTGCAGCGGGCCGGTGATCTGCGCGATGACGAGATTGGGCGTGTAGATCTGACCGACCGCCACTGCCGGCCCGGTCTGGACCCTGACCGCCTCGCCCCAGCGCGCAGAAGCGAGCGCAAGCGTGCTGCAGCGCAGTTCGACGCGGAAGGGGAAGCCGGTGACGGACCGATCCGCGCAGCTCCAGCTGCGGCCGAGCCCTTCCTCGCGGGCGAGCGCGGCATCCACCGCCTCGATGACGCGCCCGCGCACCACGAACCAGAACGCCGTCCAGCCCAGCGCGACGAGAAGGAGCAGCACGAAGGGGGCGTAGAGCCAGGCCCTGCTGCTGCGACGGCGGCCGGAGAGGGAATCGGTCATGCGGGATCGGTCCATTGCGCGGATGCGGCGGGATTGTTAGCTCCGCCTGGAGGCGGAGACCAGCCGGCCCCTGCGGCCGGTGCCGCTTTCAAGCAGGGCCACACGGCCGAATTATGGGACGAGAGACGGTGGCGCGCGAAACGGACGGAAAGGGGCAGCCGCGCGGATTCGGCGAAAGCGACCTCTGGGTCTTCGGCTATGGCTCGCTGATCTGGCGGCCGGGCTTCGCCTTCGAGGAGAGCGTGCCGGCCCGGCTCCACGGCTATCACCGCTCGCTCTGCATCTTCTCGCATGTCCACCGCGGCACGCCGGAGCGGCCCGGGCTGGTGCTGGGGCTCGACCGCGGCGGCATCTGCCGGGGGCTCGCCTTTCGCGTCGCGGCCGATCGGGCGCAGGAGACGGTCGCCTATCTCCGTGCCCGCGAGCAGGCGACGGCGGTCTATGTCGAGCGGCTGATGCCCGTGCGGCTGCAGGATGGCCGCCATGTCACGGCGCTGGTTTATGTCGCCGACCGCAAGCACCTGCAATATGCCGGGCGCCTGCCGCGCGAGCAGCAGCTCGAACTCGTCCGGCACGGGCGCGGCAGTTCGGGCGAGAACCCGGACTATGTGCTCCTGACCGACGAGCATCTGCGCAAGATGGGCATCTGCGATCCCGTCCTCGCCGGGCTGGCCCAGGCGCTGGCGCCGGGCGCCGCGCCGCGACCGAAGCTATAACGCGCTCCGGCCTGCTCACCCGTCATTGCGAGCGCAGCGAAGCAATCCAGAAGATGCCTAGCGCCGAGGATCTGGATTGCTTCGCTACACTCGCAATGACGATGGGCCTGACCGGCCAGCCTGTTCGGCGCCTCAAACCTCCGGCATCAGGTCGAGCAGAGCCGCGCGGCGGCTGATGCCGTCCTCGGCGAGCAGATGGACATGGATTTCGGCCGCGCCGGCGACCGCGACCGAGCGCTGCCAGCGCCGCAGCGCCGCCTCGACGCCGAAGGGGCTGCTCTCGCGCGCGGCGAGGATGCGCCGGTCGGCGGAGACTGCCAGCAGCACCGCGTCGGTGAAGCCGAGCGCGTGATCGTCGCCGATGGCGAAGACGGAGGCGACATAGCGCCGGCCCGAGCGGCCGCGCCAGGCCGTGAAGCGGCGCTCGCCGAGAGCGGCCGCACTGCGCATCGGCATCTCGCAGGCGCGGCTGGCCGGTGCCTCCGCCGGGAGGTCGCGGGCGAAGAGGTCGCGTTGGGGCCGGTCGAAGACGGCGCGGCCGGGACGCGGAGCCGGCTGGCGATGGGCGAGAGCAGCCATGTCGTTCCTCCTTTGTTCCATGACAAGGTGAGAACGGAACGGGGACAAGTCAAGCGCTGGCTCGCGCGGGGATCAGCCCTGCTGCCGCAGCCTGTCAGCAGTGTTCGCCATCGGATCGAGCCCGCGGGCGGCGAGTTCGGCCCGACCGACAGCGAGAAGCCGGTCGCTGCTCGTTTCGATCCGCTCCTGCAGTTCGGCATGGAAGGCTGCCTTGTCGAGCCCCGACGCGATGGGCGGCAGGATCTCGAGGCGGATGGTGCCCGGCCGCCGCAGGAACTTCCGACGCGGCCAGTACAGCCCGGAATTGAGCCCGACGGGCACGCAGGGCAGCCCGAGTTCGCCGTAGATATGGGCGACACCGAACTTGTAGGCCGGCGGCGCACCGGGCGGCCGGCGGGTCCCCTCAGGGAAAATCAGGAGCTGTCGCCCCTTGTCGCGCAGCTCGGTCTTGGCGCGCCGCGTGACCTGGGCGAGCGCGCGGGCCTTTCCGCCTCGGTCGACCGGAATCATCCTGAGCTTCATCAGGCACCAGCCGAACAGGGGAATCCAGGTCAGCTCGCGCTTCAGGATGAAGACCGGGTCGCGGAAGATCGTGACGAGGACGAAGGTCTCCCAGAAGGACTGGTGCTTGGCGGCGACGATCATGCCGCCGGTCGCGGGAATGTTCTCCCGGCCGGTGACCTCGTAATCCGTGCCGGCCACGACCTTCATCAGCCACAGCGAACTGTGCGCCCAGGCGACGGCGATGGCGAGCAGCGCCCGCTTCGGCAACAGGAGCGACGGCAGCGCGATGAAGACCAGCCAGATCGACAGGTTCGCGTAGAACAGGACGTTGAAGAGGAGCGAGCGCAGGACGAGCATGGCGCGCAAAGACCCCGCCCCCCGGCGCACGTCAAGCGGGGCGACGCCGATCAGCCGTCGTGAGGCCCGCTTTTCACCTGGCTGCGGCGCTCGTGCTCGGGCCCCATCAGCTCGGCCGGCTTGGACGAGACCGGCTTGCGCCCGCCGATGATGACGGAGAGCCGCGAGGTCTCCGGATCGGTCTCCACCAGGCTGCGCAGCCGCGCCGCCAGATACTTCGCATATTCCGGCACCAGCACCCGCATCGCGCTCCAGCGGTGCCACCAGCCGCCGGTGTCGATCTGGTCGGTCACGACGGGATGGGGCACGAGGCGCACGCCCGGCATCGCATGGGCGAATTCCGCAATGGTGCGGGGCATGTGGTAGTTCGAGGTCACCACCAGAAGCGAGCGGAAGCCGTGATTGCGCACCCAGCGGCGGGCCTCGATCGCGTTGCCGATGGTGTTGCGGGCGCGGTAGTCGAGGTCGACGCAGCAGGCGAGCAGCTCGCGCGCCGAGGGATTCAGCTTGGCGAGTTCCTCGCGGCCGGTCTTCTCGTTGACGCCGCTGATCAGGAGCCGCGAGCCGCGCTCGGCCCCGAGCAGGCCGATGGCGTCGCCGACGCGCTGGGAACCGCCCGTGACCACCACGATCGCATCGGTGCGCGGCACCGCGGCCGGCTCGCGCGAGACGATGGCGGAGGCGAAGCGGACATAGCCCAGCAGCACCGCCGCCAGCACCGCAAGCGGCAGCGCCAGCGCGAGCAGAAGAGCCGCGCGCCTGAGACCCGCGCTCCTTCCGGCGCCAGCGGCCCCGAGGGGGCGCGCGAGAGGAGCCGATCTCTCCTGCCTCATGCCGATCATCGCCATCGCCCGACCACGCTATTTCGCCAATCGGGCATAAGCGCGGCAGGGCCCTCGGGGGCGCGGGGCGGCGGACGCATCATCACGCCGACCCCTGCGCGAGGGCGCGCAGATGGTGCCGCACGGTAACCCGCGAAACGAGGCCCGAGATCGCCGCAACGACGACAGCGACCAGCACCACCGCGACATAGCCGCCCCAACCGATCTCAAAGGCGCCGAACATCGCCCGCAGCTGCTCGGCCTCCGGCGCGCTGCTCCAGCGCGAGGCGAGGATGCCGAGCAGGGCGATGACGAGAATCGCCGCTCCGCCGCCGATCGCGCCCCCGCGCAGGCCGAGCCGCACGAAACGGCTCTGGAATTCGCGCGCGATGAAATCGTCGTCGGCGCCGACCAGATGCAGCACCTCGACGCTGTCGCGGCTGCCGGCCATCGCGCCGCGGGTCGCGAAGGCTACCGCCAGCGCCGCGGCCGCCATCACCAGCAGCACCACCGCCGCGCCCGAGAGGATGATCGTGCTTGCCATGGTCGAAAGCCGGCGCAGCCAGAGCCGGTGATCATCCAGGATCGCGGTCGGCACCTCGCGGCGCAGCGCCGTGCCGAAGGCGGCGAGATCCGAACCGGCACCCGGCCGTAGCTTCAGCACGATCAGCCGCGGCACCGGCAGTTCGACAAGGTCCAGCCCTGTGCCGAGCCAGGGCTCCAGCAGCTTGTCGGATTCGGCGCGCGGGATCGCCTGCACGGCGGCGACGCCCTCGACCTCGCGGGCCATGGCGACGGCCCGCGCGATGTCGGCCTCGATATCCCGGCGCGAATCGGGCCGGATCTGGATCGTCATCTCGTTCGAGACGGCACCGCGCCACTGCTCGGAGGCGCGTGCCGCGAGCACGGCGGCCCCCGCGCTCAGCGCTGCCAGGAAAGTCAGGATCGCGATCACCGCCATCAGCGCCCGGCCGGCGACCGTGTCGATCGGCACCAGCGGCTGGTCGCGCCGCAGATTGCTCGGCAGCGCCCGCTCCTCGCGCTCCACTTCGTGATGTCCGGCGTCAGGCATCGACGTGCAGATGTCCGTCGGCGAGCACGAGGCGCGGCGCGTCGTAGAGCTCCATCAGGCCGAGGTCATGGGTCGCGATCACCACCGCCGTGCCGAGCGACTGCAGCTCCATGAAGAGACGCAGCAGCCGCCGCCCGAGCGCCGGGTCGACATTGCCCGTCGGCTCGTCCGCCAGCACCAGTTCGGGCCGTCCGATCAGGGCGCGCGCGATCGCCGCACGCTGCTTCTCGCCGCCCGAGAGCACCGGCGGCACCGCATGCATCCGCTCGCCGAGCCCGACCCAGCGCAGCAGCTCGACGACCTCGGCACGGTAGCTCGCCTCCTCCTTGCCGAGCACGCGCAGCGGCAGCGCGACGTTCTCGTAGAGGGTGAGATGGTCGAGCAGCCGGAAATCCTGGAAGACGACGCCCATGCGGCGGCGGAAGGCCGTCAGCGTCGCGGCGTCGAGCCGGGACACGTCCTGCCCGAAGAGATGCACCAGGCCGCGCGTCGGCTGCAGCGCCATCAGCACGAGGCGCATCAGCGTCGTCTTGCCGGCCCCCGACGGGCCGGTCAGATACTGGAACGAACGCGGCTCGATGCTGAAGGTGATGTCCTTCAGCACCTCCGGGCCCATGCCGTATCGCAGGCCGACATTCTCGAACCGAACCAAATCCCTGCGTCCCCGGCGCCAGACGGCGAATCTTCGCGGCCGATCCTACACCCGTTGGCGGTGCGCGGAGAGCCGTCGCGACGGAGCATGGCGGCAAGTTCTTCACGCGACGTTAACCATCCCGCCCGCCAATGGGAGACGCGCCCCGAGGGCGGGCGCAGGCTCGAACCGCACGGGAACCGCCGGCCGCCGCCATGCTGATCGTCTGCCCCTCCTGCGCCAGCCGCTACGAACTCGACGGCGCCAAGCTCGGCCCCGACGGACGCAAGGTGCGCTGCGCCAGCTGCCAGACCCTGTGGCATGTCGATCCCGAGCCGGAACTGCCCGCGGTCCCGACGCCCGAGGAAACCCAGGCGCTGCTGAACGAGGAACTGGAGCAGGCCGCGGCGATCGAGGCCCAGGTTTCCGCTGTCGCCGCCGAGAACGAGCTCCCCGACAGCGGTGCCGAGGGCCAAACGGGCGAAGCTGCCCCGGCCGCCCCACGCGGCAAGCGCTCCGGCCGCCCCGCCCGCAAGGGCTCCAAGGCCAAGGCGAAACCCTCTCGCGCCGTCGTCGCCGCCGCCTCGCTCTCCCTGCTGGGCATCGCCGGGCTGGGCCTGCTCGTGGTCCAGCGCGACAGGGTGGCGCGGGCCGCCCCGCAGCTCGCCGACGTCTTCGAGACGCTCGGCCTCCCCGTCAATGTCCGCGGCCTCAAACTCGGGTCGGTCGAGAGCGGCCTAGTCGAGGATGCAGCCGGGCGCTTCCTCGTGGTCGAGGGCAACGTCACCAACATCGCCAAGAGCCAGACGCGCGTGCCACCGATCGAGGTCGCGGTTCAGGATGCCTCCGGGCAGACGCTCTACAGCTGGAAGACCGATCCGCCGCGGCCGGAGCTCGAGCCGGCGGAGCTGATGCGCTTCCGCGCCCGGCTGGCCGCGCCGCCGGCGACGGGCCAGACCGTGCTGGTGCGCTTCGCCGCCTCAGGGCCCGACAAGGCGGGGCAGCACTGACCCGGCGGATCGCTCCGGCGGCCATGCGGCCGCGCGCAGGCCTGTTCAGTTCCGATCAGGCGCTCTAAACCTCAAATCCAGACATCATCTGCAGGACGCGCCCGCGCGGCGCGGTCCGTGAAAGGACGACCCCATCATGTCGGAGCCACGGCGCATCCGGGTGCTGTACGACGAGGCGACGATCGCGCGCCGCAATGAGGAGATGGCAGCGGCGATCGCCGCGACCGCCCCGGCCGACCTGCTGGTGGTGGCGGTGCTCAAGGGCAGCTTCATGTTCGTCGCCGACCTGATCCGCGCGATGCATCGCGTCGGCATGTCGCCCCAGGTCGAGTTCGTGCATCTCTCGAGCTACCGCGCCGCCACCGTCTCCTCCGGCCAGGTCGAGATCCTGCGCGACGTCCAGAGCGATGTCCGCGGTCGCGAGGTGCTGCTGGTCGACGACATCCTGGAATCGGGCCGCACGCTGGCCTTCGCCAAGGACCTGCTGGCCGCGCGCGGCGCCGCGAAGGTGTCCTGCGCAGTCCTGTTGGAGAAGCCGGGCAAGCGCGCGGTCAACATCACGGCCGAGCATGTCGGCTTCGAATGCCCCGATTATTTCGTCGTCGGCTATGGCATGGATGTTGCCCATTCCTACCGGCAGCTGCCCTATGTCGGCGTCGTCGAAACCGCCGACCAGGCCGGCCTCCCGGGGATCTGAGCCATGTCGCGCATTCTGGTGGTCGATGACGAGGAGCCGCTGCGGACGCTGGTGGCGCGCGGCCTGGCCATGGACGGCCATTCCTGCCTGACGGCGGCCGACGGCGCCGAGGCGCTCGACACGCTGATCGCCGAGGGCGGCCATTTCGACTTGCTGCTGACCGATATCCGCATGCCGCTGATGGACGGGATCGCGCTGGCACTGGCCGCCAAGCAGGCCTTTCCGGACCTGCCGATCATGCTGATGACGGGCTATGCCGAGCAGCGCGAGCGCGCCCGCAGCCTCGACGCCATCGTCTCCGAGGTGATGACCAAGCCCTTCACCATCGCCGAACTGCGCAGCACGGTGCTGGACGTGATCGAGCGCTCGATCGGCTGAAGCCCGCTGTTAGCGGTTCAGCCACCAGATCGAGACGTTGAGCAGCGTCGCGAAGGAGACCCAGGCGACATAGGGCCATTGCAGATGGGCCGCGAGCCGGTCCAGCGGGGCGAAGAGCGCGATCATCCACAAGATCAGACCGAGGAAGGGCAGGATCACCAGGATGCCGCCGAGCGGGCTGTTGAGCCCGAAGAAGACGCAGGACCAGGCGAGGTTCAGCGCGAGCTGGAGATGGTAGACCGCGAGCGCCTTCGTCCGCCCGGGCGTCCCGGCCGGCAGCCGCAGGATGCGGAAGACGCCATAGGCCATCAGCGCGAACAGCGTCGTCCAGACCGGGCCGAACACCCAGTTGGGCGGGTTGAAGCGCGGCTTGGCGATCGTCGGGTACCAGGTCGTCACCTGCGGGATCGTCACGGCGTTGCCGAGCAGCGAGACGGCGACGACGGGCAGGATCGCGATCAGTACGACGATCCAGACCGGGCGCGGGCCGGACGCCGAGGATGATGGTGAAATGCTCATGATCGTGACATGGAGGCGTCCTGCGTTCCTGGCAAGGTCGCGGCACTTGCGCCGCGCCCCTCGCCTGCGCCAGATGCGTCTTTAGTCCCCCCTGGAACTTTCGCGGATCGTCATGCCGAAGCGCTCTTTCCACCCCCGCTCCCTCGCCGCGCAGGCCATGGGCAAGATCGACCCGCTGACCAAGGGCGTCGTGCCGCCAATCCATGTCTCGACGACCTATATCCGCGACGAGGACAACGGCTATTCCGGCGGCTTTGTCTATGGCCGGCCCGACAACGAGACCACGCGCGAAGCTGAAAGCGTGCTCGCCATGCTCGAGCAGGCCAAGGCCGGCGCGCTGCTCTTCGGCTCGGGCATGGCAGCGGCGACTGCCGTCTTCCAGGCGCTCTCGCCGGGCGACCATGTCGTCGCCTCCAAGGTGATGTACTGGGCGCTGCGCTCCTGGCTGCTGACGGAAGCGACCCGCTGGGGTCTCGTCATCGACTTCGTCGAGACCGACGACCTCGCCGCTCTGCAGGCCGCGGTGAAGCCCGGCAAGACCAAGCTGGTCTGGGCCGAGACGCCCTCGAACCCGCTCTGGACGATCACCGACATCGCCGCCGCCGCCGAGATCGCCCACAAGGCCGGCGCCAAGCTGGCCGTCGATTCGACCTGCGCCTCGCCGGTCCACACCCGCCCGCTTCAGCTCGGCGCCGACATCGTCATGCATGCCGCGACCAAAGTGCTGAACGGCCATTCCGACGTGGTCGCCGGCGCGCTCTGCGCCCGCGAGGACGACGAGTTCTGGAACCGCATCAAGACCGTGCGCAAGGGCCAGGGCGGCATCCTCGGGCCCTTCGAGGCCTATCTGCTGATGCGCGGCATGCGCACGCTCCATGTCCGGCAGGAGCGCCAGAGCGCCTCGGCGATGGCGCTGGCGCAGAAGCTCTCGGCCCATCCGCTGGTGGCGCGCGTGCTCTATCCCGGCCTGCCGCAGCATCCCGGCCACGACATCGCCGCGCGCCAGATGGAAGGCGGCTTCGGCTACATGCTCTCGGTCCAGGTGGTCGGCGGCGAGGCGGCGGCGGTGAAGGCGGCCGCGCATGTCGAACTCTACAAGCGCGCGACCTCGCTCGGCGGCGTCGAGAGCCTGATCGAGCATCGCGCCTCGATCGAAGGCGCCGGCTCCCCCTGCCCGCCGGATCTGCTGCGCCTTTCGACCGGCATCGAGGATCTCGAGGATCTCTATGCCGATCTCGACCAGGCGCTGAAGGCCGGGCACGCATAAAAACCGGGCCCGCACGTCATGGTCGGGCTTGACCCGACCATCGCGGAAACCAGAGACAGCTGGTTATGAGATTCTCGGGTCAAGCCCGAGAATGACGCAAATCTCAGACCCAGATCGTCTTCGCCAGCGCCAGTAACTGCCGGCGCTGCGCAAGCCCGTTGCGCCCGCCATTGACGAGCTTCGTCACCGCGACGACGTCATCGGCATCGGCGGCCGCGTTGCAGCCGCGGTCGCGCCAATAGGCGAAGGCGATCGCCAGCGAGACCGCTGGCTCCTTCGCCCGCTCCGGCGAGCCCTCGAGGTCGATACCGATCAGTGAGCCATAGCGGCGGTAATTGGCGCGGCCGGTGAGCTGGAAGAGGCCGCGACCATGATAGCGCGCGCCGTCGCCGGCCTGCGTGTTGCCGAGATCGCGGCGCCCGTCATAGCGGGCGAAATAGGCCGGTCCGCCATATTCCTCCAGCGTCCGGAAGCCGTCGCTCTCATGGGCGGCCTGGGCCAGGACATGGCAGAGCCGCAGCCGGGTGGTGATCCCGGCCGCCGCAGCCGAACGGTCGAACGAGGCAGCGAGCCCCGCGACGATCGCGGCGCGCCCCTGCGGCGCCAGCCGCAACAGGCGCTCCCGCGTGACCGACAGGGCCGCGGACGTCGGCGAAACGCCCGTATCCGCTCCGCTTCGCTGCATCGACATGGCCGCCCTCCCGAAAGGAAGCCATCATCGACCCGTCAGCAGCCGCGGGGATTGGCGGGACGACTTCTCCCCGCTCAGCTGTAGGAGCGCACCAGCCCGCCGATCAGCAGGTTCCACCCGTCGATCAGGACGAAGAAGATCACCTTGAAGGGCAGCGAGATCACCGTCGGCGGCAGCATCATCATGCCCATCGACATCACGATCGTCGCCACGATCATGTCGATCACCAGGAAGGGCAGCGCGATCAGGAAGCCGATCTCGAAGGCGCGCCGGAGTTCGGAGATCATGAAGGACGGGATCAGCACCCGCAGATCGACCGCCTGCGCCGGGTCCTGCGGCCGGATGCTCGCCGGGGCGAGATCGGCGAAGAGGCGCAAGTCCTGCGGCCGCGTCTGCGCCAGCATGAAGTCACGGAAGGGTGCGGTGATCTTCGCATAGGCCTCGCCCTCGCTGATCCGGTTCTCGACCAGCGGCAGCACGCCGTCCTGCCAGGCCTTGTCGAAGGTCGGCGCCATCACGAAGAAGGTCATGAACAGCGCCAGGCTGACCAGGATCAGATTGGCCGGCGTGCTCTGCAGGCCGAGCCCGGAGCGCAGGAAGGACAGCGCGATCACGAAGCGGCTGAAGCTCGTGACCATCATCAGGAGCCCCGGCGCGACCGACAGCACCGTCAGCATCGCCACGATCTGGACGATGCGGCCCGAGGCCGAGGCCCCGCCCTGCGGCAAAAGGCCGTCGAGCCCGAAGGACTGTGCCTGCGCGCCGGTGATGCCGGCCATCAGGATCAGACATGTCGCGAGAATCCGGGTCACTGCACCACCAGCGTTTCGATGACGATGTCGCGCACGACGCCCTTGGAACGGATCGCGACGCGCTCCGTCAGGTCCTCGCGCAGGTTGCGCAGGCCGGCCGCCCCTTCCATCTGCTGCGCGGTGACGCTGCGTAGGAAGCCGAGAATGTCCTCGGTGATGGCGCCGACCAGCGGGTCGGCACCGAGCGCGGCCTTCTGCTCGAGCAGGAGCGCCGCCTCGAGCCGCACCCAGGTGTTGGCCGGAGCCGCGAGATTGGTGACGATCGGCGGCAGCTTCTTCATCACCAGCGTGCCGGTCATCTGCGGGTTGACCGCGAGATCGGGCGTCGCCGCCTCCATCCGCTTCATCACCGTGCTCTCGACGGTGCCGACGACGCGGAAGCCCCAGAGCGTGCCGGCCGCCGCCGCCAACGCGGTCAGGATCATGACCGGCGCCGCCGCGAGCAGCGCCCGAGGCGCGACCCTCCGGCTCCCGCGCGGGCCGGCCAGCCTGGGCAGGGAGCGCGCCATCAGAAGGGGGTGACCTTGTCGACGAGCTGCTGGCCCCAGGCCGGCTGCTGCACCTCCATGCCGCGGCCGCGCCCGCCATAGGAGATCCTTGCCTCGGCGATCTTCTCGTAGGAGACGACGTTGTTGCCGGTGATGTCGCGCGGACGCACGATGCCGGTGACGTTGAGCACGCGCATGTCGTAGTTCACGCGCACCTCCTGCGAGCCGTTGATCACGAGATTGCCGTTGGGCAGGATCTCGGTGACCACGGCGGCGACCGACATCTCGACCTCTTCGGAGCGGTCGGTCAGGCCCCGGCCGCGCGAGGAGGTGTCGGAGCTGGCGTTCGCGCTCGCAGACGCATCGCCCGAGGCGCCGTTGAAGTTCGCGAGGAAGCCGAGGCCGTATTTGGCGGCGGAATTGCGCGAGCGGTCCGACTTGTTGTCGAGCTTGGCCTTGTCGTTGATCGAGATCTTCACCGTCACGACGTCGCCCGTCTTCATCGCGCGGGTGTCGCGGAAGAGATCCTCGCTCTGGCGGGTGTAGATCGAGTTGAAGGCGACATCGACGCCCCGGCCCGGCGGCGTGCCGAGCGGGATCGCGTCGCGCTGGACGGCGAGACCGCTGCCGACGCGCGACATTACGGGCTCGCGGTTGAGCTCGGCCATGTCGGTGCCGCAGCCGGCGAGGGTGACGGCGCATGCCGCGAGAATGAGGGCCTTCATCGGGTCTGGACTCCGGTTGGGGACGAGGTCGGGAGGGCCCGCCGGCCGCCCATCACCTCGGCGAGCTGGGCGGCGCGCGAGGCCTCCATCTCGTTGAGGACGGCGCTGGCGGCCCGGGCGGGCAATTTGCTGAGCACGGCAACCGCCACGCCCTGATCCATCGCCGAGAGCTGGAGCGCCGCGGCATCGGGGCGCATCCGCGCGAAGATGTCGGTCATGCGGGCCTCGGCCTGCTTGACCTCGGCGGCACGCTGGTCGGTGAGCAGCTGCAGCTCGGCCTTGCGCTCCTCGAGCTTCTTCAGGGTCTCGGCGAGCCTGGCCTCCAGGCTCTTGAGCTGGTTCGCCTGCCAGGCGAAGCGAGCCTCCGCGGCGGGATCGCGGATCGCGGCGCAGTAGCTCGCTGCATCCGAGGTCAGGGCGGCCGGGGCGGCCGCGGGCGGCGTCTGGGTCGGCGCCGCGACGGCGCCGGAACCGGGAGCCAGCAGCAGGACCGGCAGCAGGCATAGGAAAAGGAAAGGCTTCGACGGCATGGCGCCCCCTCGGCTCGATGGTCGATGATTGGGTTCTAGCGGGCGTCGCTTTCGCGGGGCTGGCGCGGCGGCGAGCCGGCGCCGCCCCGGCGCACTACTGCACGACGAGGTCGGCCTGGAGCGCACCCGCGGTCTTGATCGCCTGCAGGATCGCGATGATCCCCGCGGGTTTGAGCCCGATCTGGTTGAGGCCGCGCACCAACGTGTGCAGGTTGGCGCCGTTAATGATGGCGAGCCGGCCATTGCCCTGCTGCGCCTCGATCTGCGTGCGCGGCACCACCACCGTCTGGCCGTTGCTCAGCGGCTCCGGCTGCGAGACCATCGGCGTCTCGGTGACGCGCACCGTCAGATTGCCATGGGTGACGGCGACCGTGGAGATCTTGACGTCGCGGCCGATCACCACCGTGCCTGTGCGCTCGTCGACGACGACGCGGGCGGGTGAATCCGGCTCCAGCTCCAGCCTTTCGATTTCGGCGATGAAGCGCGCCGTCGACATGTTGGGCGGCCGCGTCAGGCTGATCGTGCGGTGGTCGAGCGCGAAGGCGACGGTCGACTTGTAGCGGTCGCGGGTGAAGGCGTTGATCGCGCCCGCGACGCGCTCGGCCGTGACGAAATCGGGATTGCGCAGTTCGAGCGACAGCACATGCAGCGTCGCGAGCTGGTCGGGGATCTGGCGCTCGACCAGCGCGCCGCCGGGAATGCGCGCGGCCGTGGTCACCCCTTGCGTCAGCCGCTCGGCCTCGCCCTGGGCGGAGAAGCCCGACACATTCAGGCGGCCCTGCGCCAGCGCGTAGGTCTGCCCGTCCGCCGCCAGGAGCGAGGTGACGACGAGCGTGCCGCCGAGCAGCGAGGTCGCGTCCCCCATCGAGGCGACGGAGACGTCGATCCGGCTGCCGCGGCCGGCGAAGGCCGGCAGGTCCGCCGTCACGATCACCGCCGCGACATTGCGCGTGCGCAGCGCCGAATTGCGGACGTTCACGCCGAGCCGGTCGAGCATGGATTGCAGGGCCTGGCCGGTGAAGGGCGAGTTGCGCACGCTGTCACCCGTGCCCTGCAGGCCGATGACGAGCCCGTAGCCGACGAGCTGGTTGTCGCGCACCCCCTGCAGCCCGGCGATGTCCTTGATCCGCACCGAAGCGCGGGCCGGCATCGCGCCGGTCAGCGCCAGGGCGAACGCGCAGAGGCCGACGATCAGTCGCGAGGCGAGCGTCATCATTCGCTCCCGACGCGGATCGTGCCGTCCGCCTGGACGACGCCGACCACGATCAGCCCGGTGTCGGGATTGCGCGCCTTGACCATCTCGTTGACCGAGGCCGAGGCCATCGGCTCGACGATGCCGGTGATGACGAGGTCGCTCTCGCGGAACACGACCTGGGTCGGCACCCCGCGGCGTACCACCTTGGGATCGTCGACCGCGTTGAGCGGGATCGGCTGGCCCGGCAGCAGCGTGCGCCGCACCACCTTGCCGACCAGAGCGAGCCGGTTGTCCACCGCCACCCGCCCGGCCACCCGGAAGGCGCGATCGACCAGATGCACATCGGCGATGACGTCGCCCGGATAGAGCGTGACCGCCGGGACCGGCAGCGTCACCGCCGCCGGGTTGGCCTGAACCGGGCCGGCCGGAAACAGGCCCAGAGCGGCGGCGAGCATGGTCGCGGCGAAACCCTTCCGGCGCAGCGTCGGGCGGACCATCACGCGCCTCACCGGATGCCGTTGGAGACGGTGCCGGCCATCTGGTCGGCGGCGGTGATGACCTTGGCGTTCATCTCATAGGCGCGCTGCGCCGAGATCAGCGCCGTGATCTCCTTCACGGGATCGACGTTCGACGCCTCGAGATAGCCCTGCCGCAGCTTGCCGAAGCCGATCGCCGTCGGGTTGCCGTCGGTCGGCTGCCCCGAGGCCACGGTCTCGCGGTAGAGGTTGCCGCCGAGCGGCTCGAGCCCGGCATCGTTGGCGAAATTCGCCAGGGTGATCTGGCCGAGCTGGCGCGGCTGCACCTCGCCCGGGATCTTGGCGAGCACGAGGCCGGATTCGTTGACCGTGACGTCGACCGCATCGGCCGGGACCCGGATCGCCGGATCGAGCAGATAGCCGTCGGCCGTGACGATGTCGCCATCGGCATTGGTGTTGAAGGTGCCGGCACGGGCATAGAGCGTCTCGCCCTCCGGCGCCGTGACCTTGAACCAGCCGCGCCCGTCGATGGCGAGGTCGAGCCGGTTGCCGGTCTGCGTCATCGCGCCCTGGATGTGCAGGTTGCGGATCGCCGCCGCGCGGACGCCGAGCCCGAGCGAGGCGCCCTCGGGGATCGAGCCGTCGCCGCCGCGATTGGGCACGCCGCGCGAGC
This sequence comes from Methylobacterium sp. CCH7-A2, assembly GCF_001557075.1. Taxonomy (NCBI): domain Bacteria; kingdom Pseudomonadati; phylum Pseudomonadota; class Alphaproteobacteria; order Hyphomicrobiales; family Methylobacteriaceae; genus Methylobacterium; species Methylobacterium sp. CCH7-A2. The sequence continues at coordinate 62,174 of NZ_LSKN01000069.1, read as the reverse complement.
GCTCGGTCTGGTAGAGCAGGTCGGTGAACTCCGGCCGCGCCCGCTTGAACGACGTGGTGTTGATGTTGGAGATGTTGTTGGCGATGACCTCGACATTGAGCTGCTGCGCGCTCATGCCGGTGGCCGCGATGGCGAGGACTTTCATCGGTTCGGTCCTCAGATCGCCATGTGCATGAATTCTTGGTAGGCGCCGACGACCTTGTCGCGCATCGCCATGGCGAGCTGCAGCGACTGCTCGGCCGACATCACCGCCTGGACGACGTCCTGAACGGCCGCCTTGCCCTGGATGCCGGCGACCGCCTGGGCCTCGCCCTCGGCGAGCTTGTCGACGAAGTTCTGCGCCACATTGGCGAAGACCGAGCCGAAATCGGCACCGGGCTGGGCGGCGCCCGCGGCAGGGGTCGCGCCCTGGCGCAGGCTGGCGCCGGCGAGGCCCGACAGACCCTGGGTGACCTGGCTCGCGACCGGCGCGAGAGCGGAAATCGCGTTGAGCATCAGCCGTTCCTCAAAAGATCGATGGTCATGGATTGCATCGAGCGCGCCTGCTTGATCATCTGCAGGTTGGCCTCGTAGGAGCGGTTCGCCTCGCGCATGTCGGCCATTTCGAGCAGCAGCGAGACGTTGGGCATCTTGACGTAGCCCTTCTCGTCGGCGGCCGGATGGCTCGGCTCGAACTCGACGCGGAAGGGCGCCTTGTCGACGCCGACGCCCTTGATCTTGACGAGCGAGACGCCCAGCGCCCGGTTCATCGCGCTCTCGAAGGTCACGGTCTTGCGGCGGTAGGGATCCGCGCCGCGGGTCGTGCCGGTGGCCTGGGCGTTGGCCAGGTTCTCCGAGACGACACGCACTCGCGTCGACTGGGCCTGGAGGCCGGCAACGGCGATCTTCATCGAAGCGTCGAGAGGGTCGATCATGGCTTTGTACTCACTCTGGACAGTATTCGAACGGCGAATGCTTGCGCGGGGCTGGTCAGCCCTTGATCGCGGTCATCATCATCCGGTGGAAGCTGCGCACGATGTTGGTCGTGAAGGCGTGGTTGCGGCTGATCTCGCCGGCCTTGAGCATTTCCTGCTCGAGGCTGACCGAATTGCCGGAATGCACGGTGGACCAGCTGTCGGATTTGCGCGGCCGGGCGGTCAGCGCCTCGGCCGGCGTCGAGGAGATATGGTTGGGCTCGGTCGCCGCCAGCGACAGCGTGGTCTTGCGCACCACCGCGTCGAAGGGCTCGACATCGCGCGCGGCGTAGCGCGGCGTGTTGGCATTCGCGATGTTCTGCGAGACGGCGTTCTGTCGAACGGCGAGCCAGCGCGACTGCTGGGCGGCGAGATCGAAGAGATGGATGGGCTCCACCGGAAGCCTCCCTTGTAGTGACCAGACGACACTAGGAGGATTGACTTGCGTGAAGCTGGCCTCGGCGAAGCCTGGAGACAAGAAAGGGAAACGAAGACTGTCCGAAAATTACGGCAAGACCGGCCCCGGCCCAGCGGCCGGGGCGCGCGTCAGGAGATCGTGTAGCCGAGATAGCGCTTCGACTCGATCGGGTCATAGCCGAGCCGCTCACGCAGTTTCTTGCGCAGCTTGCTGACATGGCTCTCGACCACGGCCTCGTCGACCTCCGCGTCGAACAGGCCATAGACCGCGTTGAAGACCTGGGTCTTGGTGACCCAGCGGCCGCGATTGCGCATCAGGAATTCAAGGATCCGCCGCTCGCGCCGCGGCAAGGCCATCGCCTCGCCGGCGACCTCGGGGTCGCTGCCGTCGAAATGGACCTTGATCTCGCCGATCGTGACCTCGTCGTCGCTCGCACGGCGCTTCTCGGCCCGGCGCTGCATCGCGTTCACCCGGGCAAGGATCTCGCGGACATGCACCGGCTTGCGGACCACGTCGTCGACGCCGGCGGCGAAGAGCTCGAGCGTCTTTTCGAGCGAGGAGGCCTCGTTCATCGCGATCACCGGCGCCTGCGAACGGCGGCGGATCATGGTCGGAAAGCTCGACCGCTCGGCACAGTCGCCGATCAGAAAAGCCTCGACGCTGCTCAGATGATCGGCCGAGGTATCCTCGACCCATTCCTGGAAGCGCGAGGGGGTGAAACCGATGGCCGGAACGCCCTCGCCCGTAAACAGAGACTGATATCCTTCGGTGACAAGAACCCGGTCATCGATGACGATATACATGGACACCCCCCAGCATCGGTATAACTCCCCCTCAAAAGAGCTGGAAGCAGCGTGACGCTAGGCATCGTCTTCATCATGGTCAACGAGAGAAACGAATAACGAGACTTGAGATGAAACACTGTGGAAACCTGAGTTAAAGACCGTTATACGGATTTATAAGAAAGCCTATACCTTTCATTAACCCTCGAAATTTAACCGCGACCGGGTTCGACTCCGCATCCAGCGGGGCCTCTGCTGCCCGGGCGACGAGTCGCGGAAACGGGCGCGTGGGAGCGCCTATAGTATAAGGAGTCGATTTTGACGTATTCGGCGGCTCTTTTCGATAAATTTGAATCAAAATACCCGACATAATCAGGCGAAAGCTTCGGGCAAGCAACTCCAGATCAGATGAAGCTCGACAGCTTCGCTTGGAGATCGGCAGATGAGCATTTTCGGGATCATGCGCACCGGCGTGTCCGGCATGGCCGCCCAGGGCAGCAAGCTCGGCGCCGTCAGCGACAACATCGCGAACGTCAATACCGTCGGCTACAAGCGCGCCTCGACCGAGTTTTCCTCGCTGATCTCCGAAGGGAACCACAGCGAGTACAATTCCGGCGGCGTCGAGACGACAACGCGCTACGCGATCTCCGACGAGGGCCTGATCATGGGCTCGACCTCGAAGACGGACCTCGCCATCCGCGGCAACGGCTTCTTCGTCGTCACCGACGCCGGCGGCACGCCCTACATGACCCGCGCCGGCGCCTTCGTGAAGAACGGGAGCCAGGAACTGGTCAATTCGGCCGGCTTCTACCTGATGGGCTACCCGATCCAGAACGGCGACCCGACCGTCGTCGCCAACAGCCTGGACGGGCTGGAGCGCATCAACCTCGCCAATGTCGCCTATGAGGCCAACCCCACCCAGAGCGGTACCCTGAAAGGCGTTCTGGACTCCAACGCCACGGTGATCGCGGCGGGCACCCTGCCCTCCGACAACGTCGCCGGCAGCACCTATTCGAGCAAGGCCTCGATCGTCTCCTACGACAATCTCGGCAACAAGAAGTTCCTCGACGTCTATATGGCGAAGACCGGCACGGCCCCCGACACCTGGCAGGCGGTCGTCTTCGACCAGGCGGGCGCCACCGCCGGCGGCTTCCCCTATGCGGGCGGCCCGCTCGCCAACGTCGCGCTCGCCTTCGGACCGACCGGCCAGCTCACCACCGCGCCGGCCAATTTCACCGTCGCCATCCCCGGCGGCGCCACCGCGACGATCGACTTCAGCCAGGTCTCGCAGGTCGCGACCGGCGAGACCGCGCTCGAACTCGCGGTCGATGGCAACGCGCCGAGCGCGGTCGAGAGCGTGGACATCGCCGAGGACGGCACCGTCTACGCCGTCTTCGAGAACGGCGCACGGCGCGCGACCTATCGCATCCCGCTCGCCACCGTGCCGAGCGTCGACCAGCTGACGCCGCAATCAGGCAATGTCTACTCCGTCAACAACATGTCGGGCGACGTCATCGTCGGCTTCCCCGAGAGCGGCAGCTTCGGCTCGATCCGCTCCGGGGCGCTCGAGCAGTCCAATGTCGACCTCGCCACCGAGCTGACGGCGATGATCGAGTCGCAGCGCAGCTACACGGCGAATTCCAAGGTCTTCCAGACCGGCTCGGAAATCCTCGACGTCCTCGTCAACCTGAAGCGCTGAGCCCAGCCGAAAGCGAGACGGGGACCCATCCATGAGCCTGTCATCCGCCCTGAACGTGGCGCAGTCCTCGCTGACCGCGACCTCGACCCAGACCTCCGTGCTCTCGCGCAACGTCGCCGGCGCCGACGACCCCAACTACAACCGCAAGGCCGGCACGCTGGTGACCACCTATGGCGGGGCGGTGAAGATCGCCTCGATCAGCCGGGCGATGGATTCGGTGCTGTTCGCGGCCAAGCTCGGCTCCACCGCGACCACCTCCGGACAGCAGGCGATCGTCGATGCGCTCGACCAGCTGGAAGCCACGGTCGACGATCCCGAACTCGACCAGTCGCTCGCGGCCAAGCTCGGCGCGCTGACCAACGCCCTCCAGCAATACGGCGTGACGCCGGACGATCCGCTGCTGGCGCAGAACGTGCTGACCAAGGCGACCGAGATGGTCCGCAGCCTCAACGCCGCGAGCGAGGCGGTGCGCACCGTCCGCCAGCAGGCCGATGCCGACATGGCGCTCGGCGTCGAGCGGGTGAACGGCCTGCTCAAGGAGTTCGAGGTCGCCAACCGCGCCATCGTCAAGGGCAGCCAGTCGGGCGCCGACATCACCGACCAGCTCGACACGCGCGACCGCATCCTCTCCCAGCTCTCGGAGGAGATGGGCATCAGCGTGGCGACGCGGCCCAACAACGACATGGTGATCTACACCGATGGCGGCGTGACGCTGTTCGAGACGGTGCCGCGCAGCGTCACGATGGCGCCGAGCTTCGCGCTCGGCGCCGGCACGGCGGGCAACGCGGTCTATGTCGACGGCGTGCCCGTCACCGGTCCCAACGCGATCATGCCGCTGAAATCCGGCCAGATCCACGGCTCGGCGATCGTCCGCGACGAGATCACCGTCACCTATCAGAGCCAGCTCGACGAGATCGCCCGCGGGCTGATCGAGGTCTTCGCCGAGAGCGACCAGACCGGCGTCGGCCCCGACCAGGCGGGCCTCTTCACCTATGGCCCGCCGCCCGGCCCGGCCGCCATTCCGGCGACCGCCGTGACGGTGGCGGGATTGGCCGGCACGATCCGCATCAACGCCAATGCCGACCCCTCCCAGGGCGGCGATCTCGACCGGCTGCGCGACGGCGGCATCTCCGACCCGCTCGACCCCAACTACAGTTACAATGCCAGCGGCGCCGCCGGCTTCCCCGACCGCATTCAGGGCCTGCTGACCGCGCTCGGCACCAGCCGCAATTTCGACCCCGCCACCGACGCCGACCCGACCGACACCCTCGTCGGCTTCGCCGGCTCGTCGGTCGGCTGGCTGGAGGCCAAGCGCCAGACCGCGACGCAGACGCTCGGCTACGAGACCGCGCTGCTCCAGCGCACGACGGCCGCGCTCTCCAACGTCACCGGCGTCGACATCAACGAGGAGATGACGCTGATGATGGAGCTGGAGCGCTCCTTCAACGCCTCGTCGACCCTGATCTCGACCATCGACCGGATGCTCGAGGCGCTGCTGCAGGCCGTGAGGTAACGACCATGAAGACGAGCTTCATCTCGAACTATTCGCTCTCCGGCACGCTGCGCAACGCGGTTGCGAAGGCCCGCGACAGCCTGGCCGACGCCACCACGGAATCGACCACGCTGCGCCATGCCGATATCGGCCTGACGCTCGGCGGCAGCACCGGCAAGACCGTCGGCCTGCGCGACCAGTACGACCGGCTGAACGGCATCGTCGACACCAACGGCCTCGTCGCCTCGCGTCTGGAGGTGACGCAGAAGGCGCTCGACGGCATGCGCGAGACCGCCGAGCAGTTCCTCGCCACGCTGATCAGCGTGCGCGACGGCGACAAGGGCGCCGAGGTCCTGAAGTCGGAAGCGAAGAACAATCTGCAGGCGCTGACGGCGTCGCTCAACGCCTCGTCCAGCGGCCAGTTCCTCTTCGCCGGCATCAATACGCAGCAGCGCCCGGTGACCGACTACTTCGCCACCCCGGTCTCGGGCAACAAGGCTGCGATCGACGCCGCCTTCGCCGGCTATTTCGGCTTCGCCCAGAATGCGCCCGCGGTCGCCAACATCACGCAGGCCGACATGACGACATTCCTGCAGACCGTGCTGCCGGCGGAGTTCGCCAACCCGGCCTGGGGCACGAACTGGTCCTCGGCGCTCGACCAGAACATGACCGGCCGGATCTCGCTGAGCGAAGTCGTTGAGGTCTCGACCAACGCCAACACGCAGACCATGCGCGACCTCGCCATGGCCTACACCATGGCCTACGACCTCGGCACCGAGACGCTCAACACCAACGCCTTCCGCGCCGTCGTCGACGCCAGCATCGAGAGCGTCAACAAGGCGATCCTCGGCCTCACCGCGACGCAGGCGCAGCTCGGCGCCATCGAGGAGCGGGTCAAGGTTTCGAGCGAGCGGCTCACGATCCAGCGCGACATCGTCGCCAAGCAGATCCAGGGCTTCGAGAACGTCGATCCCTACGAGGCCAATGTCCGCGTCACCGACCTGACGACGCAGCTCGACACCGCCTATGCGCTGACCGTCAGGATCCAGCAGCTCAACATCCTGAAATACATGAGCTGACCCCGCGCCCGGCCGCCGACATCGCCGCCGGGCGCCCCGCCATCCGCGCTCGCCTCCCGCTCCGGCTCCGCCGGCGCGACCGGGCGACTGCGCGCCCACGCCCTCCCGTCCACCGTCCGGAGATGCCCCATGTACCAGAGCTCCTATGCGGCCATGGCCGCGGATGACTACGCCCTCGCCCGCGCCCAGGAATGGCGGGCGCTCGACCACGCCGTGACCCTGCTCGAGGAAGCGCGACCCACCGGGGCGGCCTCGCCAGAGACGATCGAGGCGGTCGGCTTCCTGCGCCGGCTCTGGACCCTGCTGATCGAGGATCTCGGCAGCGCCGAGAACGGACTGCCGGAGAGCCTGCGCGCCTCGCTGATCTCGATCGGCCTCTTCGCCCTGCGCCAGGGCGAGGCGCTGCGGCTGGGACAGTCCGACGACTTCGAGTCGGTCATCGACGTCAACAAGATGATCCGCGACAGCCTCGCCTGAACCGGAGGATGGGCAAGCCGATGAACCTCTCTTTGCGCGCCAACGAGAAGATCTACATCAACGGGGCGATCCTGCGCTTCGACCGCAAGGTCAGTCTCGAGCTGATGAACGACGCGACCTTCCTGCTCGAAACCCATGTCATCCAGCCCGACGAGACGACGACGCCGCTGCGGCAGCTCTATTTCGTCGTCCAGACCATGCTGATCGACCCGAAGAACGCCGGCGCCGCCCGGCTGCTCTTCGACCGCATGCTGATGACCACCGCCTGCATCTTCGAGGATGCCGACGTGCTCCTCGGCCTCCAGGCGGTGGACCGGCTGATCGCGGAAGAGCGCCATTTCGAGGCGCTGAAGCAGCTGCGGGCCCTCTATCCGGCGGAAGCCGCGATCCTCGCAAGCTCCGGGCAGGCCAGGGAGCCTAGCCTGCCGGCGACAGTGAGAGCTGCGGCCGTCGCGCCGAGGCCGTGCGAGGCCGCGCTCGCCTGACGAAACCGGGTCCGCCGCCGCCGGCGGGCCACCACACCGGACCCGATGGAGCCGATCATGGACGTGAGCAGCATTCCGAGCACGACGACGAGCTCGAGCTCGAGTTCGACGTCGACGAGCACCAAGAACGCGATGGGCGACTACAACACCTTCCTGCAGCTCCTGATCGCGCAGGCCAAGAATCAGGATCCGACCAACCCGACCGATCCGGCGCAGTACGTCCAGCAGTTCGCGGCGCTCTCGCAGGTTGAGCAGTCGGTCACCGCCAACGCCAAGCTCGACCAGATCATCGCCGGCATCGCGGCGTTGAAGCCCGCCACCACAGAAGCCTGAGGCACGCCGCGTGAACGAGGCCGACGCCCTCGACATGATGCGCGACGCCGTCTGGGCGATCATCGTCGGGGCCGGCCCGGCGGTCGTCGCCGCGATGGCGATCGGCCTGATCATCGCGCTGATGCAGGCCCTGACGCAGGTGCAGGAGGCGACGCTGACCTTCGTGCCGAAGATCGTCGTCATCCTGATCGTGATGGCGACGACCGGGGCCTTCACCGGCGCGCACATCTTCGCCTTCACCGAGCGCGTCTACGGGCGCATCGAGCGCGGCTTCTGAGCGCGCGGCGCCGGGCGCGAATCTCCGACGACAGGACAGGGTGCCCAAATGGCCACGCCCCAGCTCATCACCGGCAAGGTCGCGCCCAAGGCGACGTCCGGCGAACCGCCGGCCAGCCGCCGCGACATCGGCTTCGCCGTCGGCATCGTCGCGATCCTCTCGATCCTGTTCCTGCCGATCCCGGCCTTCCTGATCGATCTCGGCCTGGCGCTCTCGATCGCCCTCTCGGTGCTGATCCTGATGGTGGCGCTCTGGATCAAGAAGCCGCTGGAGTTCTCCTCCTTCCCGACCATCCTGCTGGTCGCGACGATGCTGCGGCTCGCCCTCAACATCGCCACGACCCGCGTCATCCTCGCCCATGGCAACGAGGGCTCGCATGCGGCGGGCTACATCATCGACGGCTTCGCCCGCTTCGTCATCGGCGGCGATTTCGTCATCGGGCTGATCGTCTTCGTCATCCTCGTCACGGTGAACTTCATCGTGATCACCAAGGGCGCGACCCGCATCGCCGAGGTCGGCGCCCGCTTCACCCTCGACGCCATCCCCGGCAAGCAGATGGCGATCGACGCCGATCTCTCGGCGGGGCTGATCGACGCCCCCGAGGCGCAGCGCCGCCGCCACGAGCTGGAGGAGGAGAGCTCCTTCTTCGGCGCCATGGACGGCGCCTCGAAATTCGTCCGCGGTGACGCCATCGCCGGGCTGATCATCACCGCCGTCAACATCCTCGGTGGCATCATCATCGGCGTCACCCGCCACGGCATGTCGCTGTCCCAGTCGGCCGACGTCTTCGTCAAGCTCGCGGTCGGCGACGGTCTCGTCACCCAGATCCCGGCGCTGATCGTCTCGCTCGCCGCCGGCCTGCTCGTCTCGAAGGGCGGGACCCGCGGGACGGCCGAACAGGCGATCCTCGGCCAGCTCGGGCATTATCCCCGCGCCCTCTTCGTCGCCTCCTTCTTGATGGTGATCCTGGCGCTGGTTCCCGGCCTGCCGCTTTTGCCCTTCGCGCTGCTCGGCGGGGTGATGGCCTTCGTCGGCTACACCATCCCCAAGCGCAACGCCGAGCGTGCCGCGGCCGCCGAGGAAATCCGCGCCATGGAGGCCGAGGAGGCCGCGCGCGAGAGCCAGGACACGATCAAGGAATCGCTGCGCACCGCCGAGATCGAACTCAGCCTCGGCAAGCAGCTCGCCGCCGAGATGCTGACCTCGCACAGCGAGCTGGCGCATCGCGTCGGCAAGATGCGCAAGAAATTCGCGCAGCAATACGGCTTCGTCGTGCCCGAGATCAAACTCTCCGACAGCCTGACGCTGCCGCCGAAGCATTACGAGTTCCGCATCCACGGCACCGTCGCCGCCACGGGCGAGATGCGCCCCGGCAGCATGCTGGTCGTCGTCGGCGACGGCCGCCTGCCCGATCTGCCGGGCGAGGAGGTCCGCGAACCCGCCTTCGGCGTCAAGGCGATGTGGGTCTCGGAAAGCTATGCCAACGAGGTCCGGCGCGAGGGCATGCAGCCGGTCGACCGGCTCTCGGTGCTGCTCACCCATCTCAGCGAGACGATCCGCAAGAATCTCGGCCAGCTTCTGTCCTACAAGGACATGCGCGCGCTGCTCGACCGGCTGGGACCCGAATACAAGAAGCTGCTTGACGAGATCTGCCCGGCCCATATGTCGCTCTCGAGCCTGCAGGCGGTGCTGCGCCTGCTGCTGGCCGAGCGCGTCTCGATCCGCAACCTCCACCTCATCCTCGAGGTCGTCGCCGAGATCGCGCCCCATGTCCGCCGCGCCGAGCAGATCGCCGAGCATGTGCGCATGCGCATGGCCCAGCAGATCTGCGGCGACCTCACCCAGGGCGGCGTGCTCAACATGCTCAGGCTCGGCAACCGCTGGGACCTCGCCTTCCATGAGAGCCTGCGCCGCGACGCCAAGGGCGAGGTCGTGGAGTTCGACATCGATCCGCGCCTGATCGAGGAGTTCGCGGCCGAAGCGACGACGGCGATCCGCGCCCGCATGGACCAGGGCCAGAGCTTCGTGCTCGTCACCAGCCCGGATGCGCGCCCTTACGTCCGCATGATCGTCGAGCGCATCTTCCCGGCGCTGCCCGTCCTCTCCCATGTCGAGATCGCGCGCGGGCTGGAGGTCAACCTGCTGGGCACCATCTCGTGACGCCGTTCACGCCCGACACGGTGCTGCATGCCTTCCTGATCTTCTGCCGCATCGGCGCCTGCCTGATGCTGATGCCGGGCTTCTCCAGCCCCCGCGTGCCGGTCCGCTTCCGGCTGATGATCGCGGTCGGCGTCACGCTGGCGCTCGCGCCCTATGTGCTGCCGGCCTTCGCCCATCTCGTCTCGCCCGGCCCCGCGACGCTGCTGCGCGTCGTCCTCGCCGAGACGATGACCGGGGCGCTGATCGGGCTGATGGCGCGCTTCTTCTTCCTGGCGCTCCAGACCATCGCGACCGCGATGGCGACGACCGCCGGCCTCGGCCAGCTGCCCGGCCTGCCGGTCGACGAGGCCGAGGCCTCCGCCCCCTTCGTGACGCTGATCACCCTGACGGCGGCGACGCTGATGTTCGTCACCAACCAGCATGCCGAGGTCATCCGGGCGCTGGCGGGCTCCTACAGCCGCATCGCGCCGGGCACGCCGCTCGACGCCCAGGCCGGGCTGATCCAGATCGCCGACCGGGCTTCGGAGACCTTCTACCTCGCGCTGCGCGTCGGCAGCCCCTTCATCATCTATGCCGTGATCGTCAATCTCGCGATCGGCCTGATGAACAAGCTGACGCCGCAGATCCCGGTCTACTTCATCTCGCTGCCCTTCGTCATCGCCGGCGGGCTGTTCCTGCTCTACTTCTCCGGGCCGGAGGCGCTGAGCCTGTTCATCTCCGCCTTCTCCACCTGGCTGGCGCGGGGCTGAGCGGCCATGCAGGGCCAGCGTCTGAAGGCGATCGAGCGGATGCTGTCGATCCAGTCGCGCATCCGCAAGCTCGCGGAATGGCGCCAGAAGGCCATCGAGCTGCAGGCCGCCGCGGCGCGCGCCGAATCCCGCGCGCTGGTCGCAGCGCTCAACGGCGAGGGGCCGACCGCCGGGCTCTTCGCCGACATGACCGCCAGGCGTCTGCACCGGACCGAGGTCTCGGCCGCGCAGCTAGAGGCGGCGGCGATCGTCCAGGCGAGGCAGGTCCTCGCCGAGACGGGCCGCGAGAAGCGCACCGCCCGCCTCGCCGACCATCTCCGCAAGGTGAAGCTGCGGGCCGATCAGGACGGCGCGCTCGTTGAGATCATGGATGCGCGTGAAGGCCGGCGGGCAGCGACCTTCTGATACCGGTTCCGCCTCCGCCGCCCGCAAGCCTGAAACAAGCCTGATCCGCCATCATCGACACCAGATCGTTCAACGACCCTGGCAGGTGACAATGGCGATTACTCCTCCGTCGGACATCGTGCTCGACGTGGCCCGCGCCGCCGATCCGGCGCGCCTGCAGCTCGCCGTCGACCGGCTCCAGAAGCTCGGCAACGGCATCGCCGGCACGCAGTTCGCCGCCGCGGTGGACGAGGCGGCGCCGCCCGGGCTCGCCGGGGCGCGTGAGAAATTCGCCGCTCTTGCGCCGGCTAAATTAGAGAGCGCCGCGCCGGCCGTGCCCTCGAAGACCGCCAAGACGATGCAGCAGTTCGAGGCACAGGTGATCCAGACCTTCATCGAGCAGATGATGCCCGAGGCGACGGCGAACAACTTCGGCAGCGGCACCGCCGGCGGCGTCTGGCGCTCGATGCTCTCCGAGCAGATCGCCAACCAGATCGCCAAGGCGGGCGGGCTGGGCCTGCGCGCAAAGGTCGAGGCCGCCATCGCCGCCCGCAACAACACGGGATCCGCCGACGGCGCCGTCGCCGCCGCGCACAAGCTGCTCGACGGCCGCATCGCCGGCGCCAATGCGCGCGACCTCGCCATTCCGCTCTCGGTCGAACAGCGCTTCCTCAACCTGACCAAGCCGGCCAGCTCCGGTGGCGTCGCCCGCTCCAACTTCCGACAGGCCTGACCCCATGACCGAGCTGTCCGATACGCCCCTTTCCGCCGAGGTCGCGGCCCTGCTCCCCGCACTTGTCCCGCCGCCCGTGGCGATGCAGGAGGAGCCCGCGGCCCCCAGCGCCGCCTCGCGCGCCATGTGGGCCGTGCTCGACCGCCTCGAACAGGCGATCGACCACGAGACCGGCGAGCTGATGGCGCTGCGCAGCGCCGACTTCAACCGCCTCAACGAGATCAAGAGCCGGCTGCTGCTCGACGCCAGCCGGGCGCTGCGCGCCATGCGCGACGAGGCCGGCGACGGCCCGCTGATCGCGCGCCTGTCGACGCTGCGGCTGAAGCTGGAGCACAACCGCATGGCGATCGGCATGCATCTCGAGGCGGTGCGCGAGATCGCCTCCGCCATGACGAGCACGCTGATCGACGCCGAGTCGGACGGAACCTATTCCGCCACCTCGCGCCTCGCGGCCACCTCGGTCCCGCGGGCCCGCGCTTCATGACCACGGCGCAGCTGCTCGTTCTCGGCGCCTGGGTCTGCGGGGTCACGCTGGTCTCGGGCCACATGGCCCTGACCTGGCGCGCCGAGACGCCGCCGGCCGCCGAGACGCCGTTCTTCGAAGGCCTCGAATACGAGGAAACCGCGCTGATCCATGTGCCGATCATCGCGAATGGCGATGTGCAGGGCTATGTCGCGGCGCAGTTCGTCTTCACCGCCGATGCCCGCACGCTCCGCCAGATGACCGTGAAACCGCACGCTTACGTCCGCGACGAGGCGCTGCGGGCGATCTACTCCAACGGCAAGGTCGATTTCTCCCGGCTGGAGCGCGTCGACATCGACGCGCTGCTGAAGACGGTCAAGACCGGGGTCAACGCCCGTCTCGGTGGCGAGCTGGTCAAGGACATGCTGGTCAAGGAATTCAACTACGTCCGCAAGGACCAGCTGCGCGGCTGAGAGCGGCTGCGAGGCGCATCGGCGCCACCCCACGCATCCGCTACGCGCGCCGTCATCCCGGCTGGAGCGCCGGGATCCATCGGAGGGCCAGGCGCCCTTCGATGGATCCCGGAGCGGCGCCGCTGGCGCGGCTTGACCGGGATGACGGCGCGGATGGCCCTGATGGCGCAGGAAGGAAACCCCTGCCCTCACCCTTGCAGCGTGCTCGCCAGATCCTTGAAGGCATCCGTGCTGAGCGCTGCGCTCATTTCCTGGTGCAGGGCCTCGTAGATCTTCGGCACCAGCACGATCGCCTTGTCGAGCTCGGCATCGGCACCGGCCTGGTAGCCGCCCATCAGCCGCAGGTCGCGCGTGTCCTCGAAGCGCGAGATCAGCGCCTTCATCCGCGAGGCGAGCCCGCGCTGCTCCGGCGTCCAGACATGGTGGGCGAGGCGCGAGACCGAGCCGAGCACGTTCACCGCCGGATAGCGGCCCTGGTCCGCGATGGCGCGGTCGAGCACGAGATGGCCGTCGAGCGTGCCGCGGATCGAATCCGCGACCGGGTCGTTGTGGTCGTCGCCGTCGATCAGCACGGAGAAGATCCCGGTGATCGTGCCGGTGCCTTCGACGCCGGGCCCCGCCCTCTCAAGCAGTTTCGGCAGCGTGCTGAAGACGCTCGGCGTATAGCCGCGGGCGACCGCGGGCTCGCCGGCCGCCAGCGCGACGTCGCGCGCGGCATGGGCGAGGCGTGTCACGGAATCGAGGATCAGCAGCACGTCCTCGCCCTGGTCGCGGAAGTATTCGGCGACCGCCATGGCGGTGTTGGGCGCGAGACGGCGCATCATCGCGCTCTCGTCGCTGGTCGAGACGACGGCAACCGCCTGGGCGCGCATCGGGCCCAGCGTGTCGTCGAGGAACTCGCGCACCTCGCGGCCGCGCTCGCCGACGAGGCCGATGACGATGGTGGTGAAGCCCGGCGCCCGCGCCAGCATCGAGAGCAGGCTCGACTTGCCGACGCCGGAGCCGGCGAAGATGCCGATGCGCTGGCCGGCGCAGAGCGGCGTGAACAGGTCGACGACCTTGACGCCGGTGCGGATCGGCCGCGTCACCCGCGCCCGCTTCATCGCCTCGGGCGGCGGCCCCTCGGCCGGCATCGCGACGTCGCCGGCCGGCAGCGGCCCGCCCTCGTCGATGGGCTCGCCGAAAGCGTTGACGACGCGGCCCTTCCAGCCCTGGGAAGGGCGCAGCACGAGCGGCCCGGCGAGGCTGGCGCGGGCACCGAGCCCGACGCCGACCGTCGTCGCGAAGGGCTTCACCAGCACGCCGTCGCGGTCGATCCGGATCGCCTCGCCCAGCTCGGCGCGGCCTTGGGTCGAGAGCGCGATGCGCTCACCCAGCCGCACGAAGCGCGAGAGGCCGCCGACGCGCAGCGCCGCCGGCGTGACCTCGCTGACGCTGCCGCTGACCTGGACCAGATCATGCGGCTGCGGCCCGCCGGCCAGGGCCTGTTCGAGACGTGTCAGGGCGTTCATGGGGATGCCGTCCGACCGCTCAGCTCTCGCCGAGCGAGCGGATGGCGCCATCGACCGCCTTCTCGCCCTTGTCGATCGCATTGGCGGCGCTCTCGAAGGCGCGCGTCACCGCGATCAGCTTGGTCATCTCGCGGATCGGGTTGACGTTCGAGCCCTCGACGAAGCCCTGGCGCACGCCGTTGCGGACGAAATCGAGGATCGGCGTCGCCGGGCGATCGGGGATCACGCCGGAATTGTCGTGGCGCTGCAGCTTGGCAGCGGGGTCGATGGAAAAGAGGCCGATCGCGCCGACCTGCTGGTTGCCCTGCCAGATCATGCCGTCGCGCGCGATCACCAGAGGCCCGCCTTCGGGGTCGAGCTGCATCGGCGCGCCGCCGGCATCGAGCACCGGATGGTCCGAGAGCGTGCGCAGTTCGCCCTGCGGCGTCATCTTCATCCGCCCGTCGCGGGTGTAGACCGTGCCCGCGGGCGTATTGATGGCGAGCCAGCCCTCGCCCTCGACGGCGACGTCGAGCGGGTTGCCGGTCTTGTCGAGCCCGCCCTGGAGGCGGCTGATATAGGTCTCCCCCGCCGAGGCGAAGGAGACCGCATCCGGCCCCTTCTTCGACAGGAAGGTGCTGAACTTGACCTCCTCGGCGCGGAAGCCGGCCGTGTTCATGTTGGCGACGTTGCGCGCCAGCGTCTCCATGCGCTTCTCCAGCACGAGCTGGGAGGACAGGCCGACATAGATCGAGGACTGCATGGTCACACGCCTCCGAGGCGGAGATTCTGGATGCTGAACAGGACATCGGTGCTGACGCCCGCCGCGACCGGCGGGCCGACGAGGATGGTCAAAGCGTTGTTGGCCGCGCTCTGGCTGGCGCCGATATCGGCGAGCGAGGTGAAGCGCAGCAGGAAGCGCTGGACGCCCTCGGCGTCCTTCAGCTGGTCGAAATCGAGTTTCTTCGAGATCATCTCCGCCTGCTTGTCGATCGGCATCATCGAGGTCGAGGCGGGGATGCCCAGCGCCGTCTGCACCACCTTCAGCAGCGCCGGATCGGCCAGCACCTCATAGGCGTTCTTGAGGCCAGGCGCCTTGCGTTCGAAATAGAGGGCGAGCCGGACATTCTCGTTCTGGCTGCCCTGCTGCTCCTCGAAGACCTGGCGGACATAGCGCTCGGTCATCGGCTTCTGCGTGCGGTCGAAGCTCGTCGTCGCCGTGCCGTAACGGGCGAAATTGAAGGTCGTCGCCAGCTCCTTGTAGCGCGGGTCGGTCAGCTTGTTGGCGAAGCTGGAGGACGAGTCGACGCCCTCGGTCAGGACCTTGCGGATCAGCCCCTTGGCGTAGGTCATCTCCTCCAGCCCGAAGGCTTTCATCGCGTAACGATAGATCCGGTCGTTGCCGAGGAAGTCGTCGATCGATTTGATCTTGCCGATATTGGCGAGATAGTAGGCGCTCTCATTGGCCGTCTGCGGCACCGCGGCCGCCCGCTCCAGCGATTTGGGCAGGTTCCGCGCCACGGCCTGGAACGCCATCGTCGTCGTGGTCATCGTCGCAATCCCGGCAGTGATCCGGGCCTGCGCCCGGACCTTCGTGAGACGTCACGCTCCCGCGCAAGGCTTGCGCGGACCTGACCTTTGTCCCGCGACAGTCGTTTCAGCCTCGCGCAAGCCAGCTCCTCTAGCGCTTCACTTGCAGATTGCGAGAAGGAGCGGCGTCTTGAGCGTATTGGTCGGACTGTTGATTGCGATCGGCTCGCTCATCGGCGGGTTTGCCGCGATGGGCGGGCATGTCGCCGTGCTCTGGCAGCCCTGGGAACTGGTGATCATCCTCGGCACCGCCATCGGCACCTATTTCGTCGCCAACCCGATGAAGACGGTCACCGACACCGGCGCGGCGGTGATGGAGGCGATGCGCAACACCACGCCGAGCCAGGCGCATTACTTCGAGGTGCTCGGCGTGCTCTATGCGCTGATGCGCGAGCTGCGCAACAAGGGCCGCGCCGAGATCGAGCAGCACATCGAGACGCCTTATGAATCGGCGCTCTTCGCGGCCTATCCCAGCGTCCTCGCCGATGCGCAGCTCACGACGTTCATCTGCGACTATTTCCGCCTGATCATCGTCGGCAAGGCGCAGGCCCATGAGGTCGAGGCGTTGCTGGACGAGGAGATCGGCAGCCAGGTCCAGGACCGGCTGAAGCCCTATTATGCGCTCGGCACCGTCTCCGAGGCCCTGCCCGCGCTCGGCATCGTCGCCGCCGTGCTCGGCGTCATCAAGGCGATGGGCGCGATCGACCAGTCGCCCGCCCTGCTCGGCGGCTTCATCGGCGCGGCCCTGGTCGGCACCTTCGCCGGCATCTTCTTCTCCTACGGGGTGATCGGGCCGATCTCGCTCAAGATCAAGGCAGTGCGCGAAAAGCAGCTGCGCGTCTACATCGTCGTCAAGCAGACCCTGCTCGCCTTCATCAACGGCGCCGCGCCCCAGGTCGCGCTCGAATATGGCCGCAAGGTCATCTCCGCCGCCGAGCGGCCCTCCATCGACGAGGTCGAGGACAAGACCATCAGCGGCGCTGGCCAGCGCGCGGCGCCCGCCAATGACCGCGCCCAGAAGGAAGCCGCCTGATGAGCACCGCCGCCCAGGCCATCCGCGAGGACAAGCTCCTCGAATCGACCGGCATCTCGATCGACCGGCTGCCCATGCTGCGCATGGTCTTCGACCGGCTCGCCACCGGCTGTGCCGACGCCGTGCGCCAGATGTCGACCTCGCCGACCTATTTCTCCGTCGCCAACGTCCAGAGCCAGCGCATCGGCGACGCGCTCAACGCCCACGCCCACAACACCATCGCCGGCATCTTCCACTCGCCGGAATGGGATTCGCGCATCCTGATCGGCTTCGACCGCGACTTCGTCTTCACCCTGATCGAGGTGCTCTTCGGCGCCGACGGCAGCGAGCGCCCCTACAAATACGAGCCCGACTTCCCGGACGACGAGCGGCCCTACACGCCGATCGAGATCCAGGTCGCGCAGGCGCTCTGCGAACTGGCGGCGCAGAACCTCAAGGCCGCCTTCAGCCCGGTCGCCGATGTCAGCTTCATCTTCGAGCAGATCGAGACGCGGATGTATTTCGCCGCCATCGGCAGCCGCAGCAACCTGGCGGTGAAGTCGCAGCTTCTGGTCCAGGGTCTCGACAATTGCGGGCAGATGTTCGTCATCATCCCGCAGACGGCGCTGAACCCGATCCGCCAGAGCCTGACCCGCGTCGTCTCCGGCCACACCACCGTCAAGGACCAGCGCTGGACGCGGCAGATCCAGACCGAGGTCCACAAGACCGAGGTCAGGCTGCAGGCGATCCTCGAGGAGCGCCCGATGACGCTGGGCGAGATCAGCGCCCTCAAGATCGGCCAGGTCATCGAGCTGCAGGCCTCGCCGCGCTCCCCCGTCCGCCTCCAGTGCAACGACGAGACCGTCTTCTGGTGCCAGCTCGGCCAGCGCGACGGGTCCTATGTCCTGCGCGTGCAGGACAGCGCCAACCAGGAACAGGAGTTTTTCGATGATCTTCTATCTCGGTGAAGCCGTCCTCTTCGTGGCCCTGCTGCTGACCAGCCTCCAGGTCTTGCGCATGCGCCGCGAGCTGCAGCGCATGCGCGCCTACCATGCCGAGTTTCAGCAGGTCTTTGGCAAGACCGAGACCGCGCTCTCCGCCATCCAGGCCACCATCCGCGAGCTGCATGCCAGCGGCCGCGACGTCGTCGAGGAACTCGGCCAGCGCATCGATGCCGGCCGCCGCCTCGCCGGCGAGCTCAAGCGGATCGGCGCCGGCCTCGACGCGCCCCATGCCGCCGGCCGCAAGGCCAACGCCGCCTGACGGCCGTTTCCGATCGCTTCCCGCCGGGAGACCACCATGAAGAAGCCGACCAAACCGATGAAGCTCTCCGACCTCGCCCTCTCCGAGGAGCAGGCCGATGTCGCCCTGATGGAGCCGCAGGCCACGGCCGAGCCCGAGGCTGCGGAAGCTCCGCCGCCCGCCGACGACCCGCTCAATCTCGAAGCGGTGATGCGCATTCCCGTCACGATCCAGGTCGTGCTCGGCAGCGCCTCAATGCAGGTCGCCAATCTGATGAAGCTGCGCCGTGGCGCCGTGGTGCCGCTCGACCACCGCGTCGGCGAGCCGGTCGACGTCGTCGTCAACGGGCGCATCGTGGCGCGCGGCGAGGTCGTCATCGTCGAGGACGACAACAGCCGCTTCGGCGTCTCGCTGACCGAGATCGTCGGCGTCCAGGCCAAGTTCGAAGAATGAGGCGAGACGCACGATGACGGCGATCGCGAAGGACAACCGGGCCGCAAGCCCCGCCATGCCCGCCCCGGCGGGCAAGACGGCGGCGCTCGGCGGCGCCGGCAAGGCGGCCGTGCTCGTGCTCGCCATGGGCAAGCCGCTGGCCGGACGGATGCTGAAGCATCTCGACACCGCCGAGGTCCGCGCGCTGATGCGGCGCGCCTCCGAGCTCGGCCCGGTCGCCGCCGACGACATCGCCGATCTCGTCGACGAGTTCAGCGACCAGTTCTCGCGCGGCATGAACCTGGTCGGCTCGCCCAGCGAGGTGCAGAAGCTGCTGACCGGCGTGCTGCCGCCCGAGGAGATCACCGAGATCATCGGCGAGACCGCGGAGGCCGCCAACCGCTCGATCTGGGACCGCATCTCGCAGATGCCCGAGAGCGCGCTCGCCGGCTATCTCGCCAAGGAGCACCCGCAGACCGCGGCCTATGTCCTGTCCAAGCTCAAGCCGGCCTGCGCCTCGCGCGTGATGACGCAGTGGCCGGCCGACAAGCGCCACGAGCTGATGCGCCGCATGCTGAACCTCAAGCCGGTGGCCGAGCAGCCGGCGGCCATCGTCGAGAAGGCGCTCTACGAAGGCTTCACGCTGAACCTCTCGCGCAACAAGGGCGCCGACACCCATGCCCGCATGGCCGACATCCTCAACAAGATGGACAGCCAGGACATGGAGGAGGCGCTGGGCAGCCTGCAGCGGATCCGGCCGGAATCGGCGGAGATGCTGAAGGGCCTGCTCTTCACCTTCGACGATATCGTCAAGCTCTCCGCCCGCGCCCGCATGGCGATCTTCGACCAGGTCCCGACCGACCGGCTCGTGCTCGCGCTCAAGGGCACGGAGGCCGCCTTCCGCGACCAGATCCTGTCCTCGCTCGCGGCCCGCGCGCGCCGCATCGTGCAGCAGGACCTCGAGAACGGCGAGCCGGCGCTGCAGCGCGACGTCGTCGACGCCCGCCGCGCCATCACCGACATCGCGCTGGAGATGGCGAGCCGCGGCGAGATCGAACTCAACCCGGACCGCGAGGAGGGCGCCTATTTCCAATAATCGGCAGGATGCCGACGGGGAGGTGACGATACGTGTCCGAACAGGACCAGGAGAGCAAGACCGAGGAAGCCTCCGAAAAGAAGGTGCGCGATGCCGTCGAGCGCGGCAACACGCCCTCCTCCAAGGAAGCTCCGATCTTCGCCGCCATCGCGGCGACGCTGATCGCCGGCGTCTTCCTGATGCGCGACGGCGCGGCCGCCATGGCGCGCCATCTCTCCGACTTCCTGGCCGACCCCGCCGGTTTCGACATCTCGACCAGCGGCAACACGACCGCGCTTCTGCTCCACGCCGCGATGCAGGCCGGCCTCTTCCTGTGGCCCGTCTTCGCGCTCTTCCTCGTCTTCGGCCTGAGTGCGGCCTTCCTGCAGCATCCGCCCCAGCTCGCCCTCGAACGGATCACGCCGCAATGGTCGCGGCTCTCGCCGTCCAAGGGCTTCACGCGGATCTTCGGCAGCCAGGGCCTCGTTGAATTCGGCAAGTCGTTGGCCAAGTTCGCCGCCATCACGGTGACCGTCTGGCTGATCCTCAAATCGGACAAGAACACGGTGGTGACGGCCATGCTGAGGGACCCCAGCGCCCTTCCGGAACTGATCCTGACCATCGCGATCCGCCTGCTCTCGGCGGCTTGCGTGGCCACGATCGTGATCGTCGCGATCGACCTGGTCTGGACGCAGAAATTCTGGCGCCGCTCGCTGCGCATGACCAAGCAGGAGGTCAAGGACGAGCACAAGCAGGCCGAAGGCGACCCGATCCTGAAGTCGCGCCGGCTCTCGCTCGCCCGCGACCGCGCCCGCAACCGCATGATGGCGGCCGTGCCCCGCGCCACCGTCATCATCGCCAACCCGACCCATTACGCCGTGGCGCTGCGCTATGTGCAGGAGGAGGGCGGCGCTCCCCTCGTTCTCGCCAAGGGCACGGACCTGATCGCGCTCAAGATCCGCGAGATCGCGGAAGCCAACGACATCCCCGTGGTCGAGGATCGCGCGCTCGCCCGCTCGCTCCACGCCGCCGTCCAGCTCGACCAGATGATCCCGCCGGAATTCTACAAGGTCGTCGCCGAGCTGCTCTGCCTCGTCTATGCGAAGAAGGTGGCGTGACGGCGCGCAGCGGCCCACCAGCCCCGCGCAAGCTTCGCCCGCTACACCAGACCCATGGCAGGTTGACCCGATGGGTGCGTCCCCGGCGTCAAAGGCATGAAGCCGCCCTGCCATCCCGGTGCAAACCCGGAATGTTCCCACCAATCCCTTCCAGATTGAGGAACATCATCATGACCAGCCTGCTCACCAACACCTCCGCGATGACTGCGCTGCAGACGCTGACGCAGACGAACAAGAACCTCGCCCAGTCGCAGAACCGCATCGCCACCGGCCAGCGCGTCTCGACCGCCTCCGACAACGCCGCCTACTGGTCGATCGCCACGACGATGCGCTCGGACAACAAGGCGCTCGGCGCGGTGCAGGACGCTCTCGGCCTCGGCGCCGCGACCATCGACACGATGTATACCGGCCTGAACGGCACGGTCGAAGTCGTCTCGGAGATCAAGGCCAAGCTCGTCGCGGCCCGTACCCCCGGCGTCGACCGCGACAAGATCCAGAGCGAGATCAAGGAGCTCCAGAGCCAGCTCAAGAACACGGCGGACTCCGCGGTGTTCAACGGCGAGAACTGGATCTCGGTCGACTCGACGGCGTCGAGCTACAACGCCACGAAGTCGGTCGTCTCGTCCTTCTCCCGCGCCGGCGGCCAGGTCCAGGTCGACACCGTCACCGTCGATCTGAACGCGATCAAGCTCTACGACGCGAACCTCGACACGGCCTATGCGGCGCAGACCTTCCCGACCGCCACCACCGCGGCCCGCGATCCCCTGCTCGACGTCGGCGGCAACATCACCGTCACCGTCGGCGCGGCTCCGGCTCTCAACATCGCGGTGGCCGCCGGCACCTCGCTGAAGGACATCGCGAAGGAGATCAACAAGCTCGGCGTCGAGGGTCTGTCGGTCGGCATCAACGCCGCCGGTGACGCCCTGGCGTTCAAGAGCCGCAACGATGCGAACGTCGTGATCGACGCCAGCGTCGCCGGTCTCGGCGCGGCGGTGACGCTGACGGCGCTGGCTGCCCCGGTCGACAGCAACAAGGGCATCCTGGACAAGACCTACGATGCCTATACCGGCACCGCCTGGGAGACCTTCTCCGTCGCCGACATCGACATCTCCAAGCTGACCGACAATGCCACGGACCTCGCCAAGCTCGAGACCTACATCTCGGCCGTCGACGATGCCCTGGGCACGATCACCGATGCCGCCACCAACCTCGGCGCCATCAAGAACCGCATCGGCCTGCAGCAGGACTTCGTGAAGGCCCTGAAGGACTCGCTCGATCGCGGTATCGGCCAGCTCGTCGATGCGGACATGAACGCCGAATCGACCCGCCTCCAGGCGCTGCAGACGCAGCAGCAGCTCGGCATCCAGGCGCTGTCGATCGCCAACTCCGGCAGCCAGAGCATCCTGTCGCTGTTCCGCGGCTGACGCGAAAGGCACCTCCAAACGACAGACAGGGCCGCGCTCTCCCCCGGGAGCGCGGCCTTTTCCGTCGTCGCCCGGCGGGACGCCGCCTGAACCCGCGCAATGCTCGCGCAAGGCTCGCCCAGCACAGTGGCGTCATCACCTGCCACGCATGAAGGAACGACGATGCCGGGCCGGCAATACGCGGAAGAGATCTGGCTCAACCTCCAGCAACTGGGTCCGAAGCGACTGGCCGCTCTGGCCGCGATCGGCCTCTTCGTCTTTGCCGCGATCGGCATCAGCGCCTATCAGCTGAGCCGGCCCGAGCTGACCGTGCTTTACAGCGGGCTGCAGCGCGAGGACGTCAACCGCATCGGCGCGGCGCTGCAGGAATCCGCCGTCGTCTTCGACGTCAATTCCGAGGGCACGCAGATCCTGGTCAAGCCGTCCCAGGCCGCCCAGGCCCGCATGCTGCTGGCCGAAAAGGGCCTGCCGCGCAGCACCAGCGGCGGCTACGAGCTCTTCGACAAGCTCGGCTCGCTCGGCCTGACCTCCTTCATGCAGGAGGTCACCCGCGTGCGCGCCATGGAGGGCGAGCTCGCCCGCACCATCCAGCTCATGCGCGGGGTCAAGGCGGCGAGCGTGCATCTCGTCCTCGCCGACAAGGGCTCGTTCCGGCGCGACCAGCAGCCGGCCTCCGCCAGCGTCGTCGTGCGGACCGAGACCTCGGGCGCCGGCCATGTCGCGCAGGCGATCCGCCATCTCGTCGCCTCGGCCGTGCCGGGCCTCTCGGCCGAGAAGGTGACTGTGCTCAATACCGACGGCACCCTGCTCGCGACCGGCGGCGAGCCCGGCCAGATGGCCTCCTCCAAGCTCGCGGGCCTGCAGCAGAGCGTCAGCCGCGAGATCCAGGACAATGTCCGCAAGGCGCTGACGCCCTATCTCGGCCTCGAGAATTTCGAGATCAGCGTCGCCACCGAGCTGAACACCGACCGGAAGGAAACCAGCGAAACGGTCTTCAACCCCGATTCCAAGGTCGAGCGCTCGGTCCGGGTCGTGCGCGAGAACGACACCTCCCAGAACGCCGCGACGCAGGAGCCGACCACGGTCGAGCAGAACGTGCCGGAGCGCGCCGTGCGCGCCGATGGCGGCCAGCGCTCCAGCGAGGAGAAGCAGCGCCGCGAGGAGCTGACCAATTACGAGATCTCCTCCAAGCGCATCCAGACCGTCAGCGACGGCTACTCGGTCGCCAAGATGTCGATCGCCGTGCTGATCAACCGGCCGCGCCTCGTCGAATCGCTCGGCGCCTCACCCAGCCCCGAGGCGATCGAGGCCAGGCTGGAGGATGTCCGCCAGGTCGTGGCCTCCGCCGCCGGCGTCAACAACCAGCGCGGCGACGCGGTCAAGGTGCTGGCGGTCGACTTCCTCCAGGGCAGCCGCACGCTGGAGCCGACGCCGCCCGTCGGCGTCGCCGAGGCGCTGCTGCGCCAGTCGGGCACGCTGATCAACGCGGTCACCATCCTCGGCCTCGCCGCGCTGATCATCTGGTTCGGCCTGCGGCCCTCGATCAACGCCATCCTCAAGCGCCCGGCGCCGGCCGCCGTCGCCGCGATCACCGAGGACGCGACCGTCTCGGCCGTCGATCCCCAGCTGCAGATCGCCGGCGGCGAGATCGGCCTCAACCTGATCGGCGACCTCACCAACGCCTCACAGCGCTCGCCGCTGCGCAAGCTGGAGCAGCTGATCGACTTCAACGAGGCCCAGGCCGCCGCGATCCTGAAGCGGTGGATCCATGAGGGAGAGCGCGCGTGAAGCACCGGTCCGCCGCCGACTTCATCCCGAGCTTCGAGATCGACGAAAGCGAGCTCGCCCTCCTGCCGGAGGCCGGCACGGCCGCGCCCGAGCCCGAGATCGAGCTGCCCGCCTTCCTGCCACGCACCCCGCGCGAACCGCCACCGGATCTCGACGCCATCTTCGAGAACGGCCGCCAGGCGGGTCTCGCCGAGGCCCGCGCCGAAGCGCAGGCCGCAGCCGCCCGCCAGACGCAGGCCGCCGAGGCGGCCCTCGAACAGGCGCGGCTCGCCTGGGCCGAGGCGGTGGCGACGCCGCTGGCCGCCGAGCTGCCCCGGGCGCTCGCAGCTCTGGGCGAGAGCCTCGCCGAGAC
The DNA here is from genome assembly GCF_001557075.1 of Methylobacterium sp. CCH7-A2. Taxonomy (NCBI): domain Bacteria; kingdom Pseudomonadati; phylum Pseudomonadota; class Alphaproteobacteria; order Hyphomicrobiales; family Methylobacteriaceae; genus Methylobacterium; species Methylobacterium sp. CCH7-A2. The sequence goes on along the minus strand of NZ_LSKN01000069.1, from coordinate 37,694 downwards.
GACCGGGCGGCTGCTGCGGCCCTTCCTCGAGCGTGAACTCAGCGACGCCGCGAGCCGCGCGCTGATCGACCAGATCCGCCCGCTGCTCAGCGGCGGGGACGGGGCCGTGATCCGCGTCAGCGGCCCGGCCGACCTGCTGGCGACCCTGCGCGGCGTCTTTCCCGCCGGGACGGCGGTCGAGTTCGCCGAGACCGAGGCGGTCGATGTGTCGATCGTCCTCGGCGAGACCGTCATCGAAACCCGCATCGCGGCCTGGGTCGCGCGGCTCCGCGGCCAGGGCCCGGATCGCCGCCGCCGGCCCGCCGCCTGAACCCGCACGTCCGCATCGGAGGCCGCTCCATGGACACCGACCGCCAGGATTTCATCATCCTCCGCCGCAGCGCCGGCCGCCCGACGGATCAGATCAAGACCGGCGTCTGGAAGATCGCCCATGCCGACTTCATGACGGCGATGATGGCGCTCTTCCTCGTGCTCTGGCTGGTCAACTCGACCAATCGCGAGACGCGCCAGACGGTCGCCCAGTATTTCAACCCGATCAAGCTTTCCGACACGACCTCGGACCGCAAGGGCGTGCGCAACCCGCAGGACGCCGAGCCCGGCGAGGTCGACAGCACCAGCCGCCATGACGGCGACGAGGTCGGCGCCGCCAAGACCGGCTCCGACCGGCGGCCGAGCGCGACGCTGAAGGATCCACGCCAGGGCAAGGCCGCCTTCGAGGATCCCTATGCCGTTCTCGCCGAGGTCGCCGCCGCCAAGCCCGAACCCGGTTCCGACCGGGCCTCGACGCTGACGCTCGGGGCTACCGGCAAGCCGGGGATGAATGGCGGCGAGGCAATGCGCGACCCCTTCGACCCGAACTTCTGGCGCCAGACGCCCCAGACCGACAGGCCCGAGCGACAGCAGGCCTTCGCGGGAGACGCCGCCCCGGCGCCAGCGGCCGCGAGCGAGTCCGCCCCGAAGCCGCAGCCCTCGGGCGAAGCCATGACAACTGTCGCCGCGAACCCGCCCGTCGCCGACCCACCTTCGGGGGTGGCGGTGGCAACCCCGGCCGTGTCTCCCGCGATGTCGCCGCGCCCGGGGCTCGCGGCCACTGCCACGACCACCACCGCCATGGCGTCGCGCGCCGACGAGGCGATGGCCTCGGCCATTGCCTCGGCCATCGCCAGGGGCGGGCCCCAGCGGGCCGACCAGCCGCAGGTCGATGTCCGCAAGACCGACGAGGGCGTGCTGATCAGCCTGACCGACAACGCCAATTTCGGCATGTTCGGCATCGGCTCGGCCGAGCCGCATCCGCAGACTGTGGCCGCGATGCAGCGCGTCGCCGCCGTGCTGAAGGAGCGCGAGGGCGCCATCGTCATCCGCGGCCATACCGATGCGCGGCCCTTCCGCGATGGCCGCAGCGACAACTGGCGGCTCTCGACCTCGCGCGCCCATACGGCCCAGGACCTGCTGGTTCAGGGCGGCATCAGCCAGTCCCGGATCGAGCATATCGAGGGCCATGCCAGCCGCCGGCCGCGCGCCAGTGACCCCAACGCCGCCGAGAACCGCCGCATCGAGATCCTGATCCGGGAGAAGCGCGCATGAGGCGCCTGTTCCTGCTGGCCGTCGCGCTCGCGCTGGCGACACCGGCCCTGGCGGCTCAGGAGTCCGCGCCGGCGCCGGCCCCGCCCTATCAGCTCGTGCGCACCCTGCAGTCGCTGCAGAACGAGGCGGCCGCCGGCAACCGGGCCGCCCACGCCGCCCAGACCAAGCTGCTGCGCGATCTCGAACAGGCGATGGCGGCGCAGCCTGCCGCGGTCTGGGACGATCCCCGCAACACCCGCGCCGCCGTGCAATATGTGCTGAGCGGCGGCCAGCCCGGTCCCCTGGCCGAGCTGGTCAGGCGCGGCGAGCCGGTTGGGCTGCCCAAGGGCCTGGCCGAGGGCGCGCTCGCCTATGTCATGGGCGATGGCGCCCGGGCGAAGGCGCTGCTGATGCCGCTCGACCCCGCCGGCCTGCATGAATCGCTGGCCGGCCATCTCGCCCTCGTCCAGGCCACGCTGATCCTGCGCGACGACCAGAAGCGGGCGCTGCAGCTGCTCGACCAGGCGAGGCTGGCCTCGCCCGGCTCGCTGGTCGAGGAGGGCGCGCTGCGCCGGGCCGTCTTCATCGCCGCCGAGATCAACGATCTCGACCGGCTGGAGAAGGGCACCGCCCAGTACATGCGGCGCTTCGACCGCTCGGTCTATGCCGAGCATTTCCGCCAGAGCTTCGCCACCGGGCTGGTGCGCTTCGACATCGGCCGCGACCCGGCCAAGTTTCCCAAGCTGGTGGCGACGTTGCGCGCCTTCGACCGCGAGCAGCAGCGCGCCGTGCTCCTGATCATCGCCCGCGACGCACTGGTGCGCGGGCGCTTCGAGCAGGCGCGCCTCGCCGCCGAGGAGGTGGCGCGGATTCCCGGCGCCGATCAGGCCACCGTCACGCGCGCCTCCTTCTACCGCGCCGCCTCGCGCATCGGCCTCGACCGGAGCGGCGGCAGTCTCGACACGCTGAAATCCATCGACGCCAAACGGCTGCCGCCGGACGAGCAGGACATCCTGCGCACCGCCCTGCGCGTCGCCGCCGAGATCGTCGATGCGCCCCCCGGCGGCGCCCAGACTCCCGCCCCGGCCGTCACCGCCGAACCCGCCGGTCTCGACCCACGGATGAAGCGCCTGCTGTCGGGGGCCGAGCGCAGCCTCGCCGAGGCGCAGAAGCTGCTCGCCGACCCCGTCTTCACCCCCGTCCGCTCCGGAGAAGCCCGGCCATGAGCCAGGTCGAGACACCCGTTCTGCCATCCCCCCGCGGCGCCGAGGCTGCGAAGAACCCCAAGACACGCCTGACGGCCGGCGGGCGCGAGGAGCGTGGCCAGGCCTTCCGCTCCCTGCTGCAGACGCTCGACAAGGGCGCCGGCAAGGGCGTTGCCGAGAAGCCCACGGAGCCGGGCCGCGCGGAGCCCGGGGACAAGGCCGAGGCCTTCCCCGCCGAGCGCCTCGCCGATCTCCTGGCCACCGCCCCGACGGAACCGACCATCCCCACCGACGGCGCGGCCGATGCGGCGCGGCTCCTGCTCGGCGCAGCCCAGCCCCCCGCCCCGGAGACGCGGCCCGAACCACGTCGCGAAACCGGCCCGCGCCGCGACGGATTCGCCGCGCTGAACGGCGTTCTCGCCCGGGCCGCCACCGGCGCGGCCGATGCCCTGGAACCGGCCCCGCGGCCCGCGACGGCAGAGGCAGGTATCGCGCTGCCGACGGAGGAAGTCGCCCTGCCCGATCTGCCGGACGCGACGGGCTTGCTCGATCCGAAGCCGGCCGCCGCCGAGGTCACAGCGAAGGACGCAGGCCCGGACAAGCCCTTCACCATCGCCGTTATCCGGCAGGAGACGCATCTGCCGCCGGTCATGCGCCTCTCGCCGCTGCAGCAGGTCGCCGAGCCGATCCGGCAGGCGGCCTCCGAGCTTTCGGCGTCGCGCGCGGAGGAGGTTCCAGATCTCGGGACGGCGAAGCCCGGCGGCATCGCCGAGCCGACGAAGATCCTGCACATCCAGCTCAGCCCGGTCGAACTCGGCAGCATCGTCGTCAAGCTGCGCATCTCGCAGGGCGGCATGGAGGTACGACTGGAGGCCAGCCGCGCCGAGACCGCGCAATTGCTCGCGAATGACCGCGAGGCCCTGCGCGAGATCGTGCGGGCGAGCGGCCATGCGCTCGATCAGGTCTCGGTCGAGACCGTCCATGTCGAATCGGCCGGCGCCGATCCACGCCCGGGCCAGGACGCGCCCCGCGACGGCACGCGCGAGGAGGGGGCCGGCCGCAACGGCCGCGGCTTCGACCCCTCGCGCCAGCAGGACAGGCAGAACGACCGGCAAAATGACCGGCCATCACCGCAACGACAGGACGCCCGCAACGAGGCCCTCATCAGCACGGAGGACACCCATGATCGCCGCGAAAGCCATCGCCCTGGCCGCGACCCTCTTCGCTATCTCTAGCCTGTTCACGCCGGCCGCCGCCCAGACGGTCTGCGAGGAGCATATGATCCGCGTCTCGAAGGCCTATGACATCCCCGTCGGCGTGCTCTATTCGGTCGGCCTGACCGAAAGCGGCAGGCGCAATTCGCTGCAGCCCTATGCGCTCAACATCCATGGCCGCGCCTTCTTCGGCGCGAGCAAGGAGGAGGCGCTGGCCGAATTCCAGGCCTCGCGGGCCCGCGGCAAGAAGCTGATCGACATCGGCTGCATGCAGATCAACCATCATTACCATCGCGACCAGTTCCCCAGCCTCGACGCGATGTTCGACCCGGCGCTGAACGTCGAATACTCGGCCAAGTTCCTGAAGCGGCTGAAGGCCCGCCATACGAGCTGGACCATGGCGGTGGCGCGCTATCACGCCGGGCCGCACAACAACCCGGCCCAGCATCGCTATGTCTGCACCGTCATCCGCAACATGGTCGCCACCGGCTTCGGCCAGTGGACCGACAATGCGCGCTCCTTCTGCGGGGCCAAATACGCCCGCTCCTGAGGCGCCGCCCTCAGCGCAGGAAACGCCGGAAGCGCCGCAGCGACACGGCAAAGAGCGCCGCGCCGATGCCGATCAGGGCGAGCAGCTGCGGCCAGACCACGTCGAGCCCCGCCCCGCGGAACAGCACCGCCTGGGCGAGGATGACGAAATGGGTGTTGGGCGCCGCCAGCATGATCGTCTGCACGATCTCGGGCATGCTCTCGCGCGGGGTCATGCCGCCCGAGAGCATCTGCAGCGGCAAGAGCACCATCATCAGCAACAGCCCGAACTGCGGCATCGAGCCGGCGATGCTCGCCAGGAAGATGCCGAGCGAGGTGGTGGCGAAGAGCAGCAGCGCCGCGCCCAGCAGGAAGAGCGGGATGCTGCCCTCGATCGGCACGCCCAGCATCCCCTGGACCACGACGATCAGCGACAGCGCCGAGGCGGCGAGCACGACCAGCCCCATCGACCAGACCTTGCTCGTCATGATCTCGAAGGGCGTCACCGGCATCGCCAGCAGGTGTTCGATCGTGCCGTGCTCGCGCTCGCGGATCAGCGCCGCGCCGGTCAGCACGATGGACAGCATGGTGATGCTCAAAACCACGTTCATCACCGCGCCGAACCAGCCCTTGTTGAGCTCCGGATTGAAGCGCAGGCGCTGGACGAGCTCGACCGGCGAGGCCGCCGTCCCGCGGGCCCGCTGACTGAACTCGGTGATCTCCGCCCCGACGATGCTCTGGATGTAGACATTGCCGCTGAAGGCCTGGGTCATCCGCGTCGCGTCGACATTGAGCTGGATCGCAGGCTTGCGTCCGGCGAGCAGGTCGCGCTGGAAATTGGGGGGAATGTCGAGCGCGAAGGTGTCGAGCCCGGCATCCATGCGCCGGTCCATCTCGGTGGCGGTGATCACCCGCGGCGGCGTGAAATAGGGCGGATAGAACGCCGTGACGATGCGCGAGGAGAGCGGCGAGCGGTCCTCGTCGACGATCGCGATGGCGGCGCGGTTGAGCGTCTCCGGCACCGCCTTGGTCTGGCTGTAGATCGCCAGCGTGAAGCTGTAGACGATCAGCACCAGCAGGGTCGTGTCGCGCAGCAGACCGCGGATTTCCTTGATCCCGAGATGCAGGATGTTCGCCGGCCGCATCGCTCACCGCGCCTGTTTCTTGAGGAGGAACGTGGCCAGCCCGAGCAGCACCGGCACGGCGATCAGCAGGGGAACGAAGCTGCCCCCGAGATCGCCGAAGCCCAGCCCCTTGGAGAAAGTGCCGCGCGAGATCGTCATGAAATGCGCGGTCGGATAGATCCGTCCGACCAGCGCGCCCACCCCCTGCAGCGAGGAGACCGGGTCGGTCATGCCGGAAAACTGCGTCGCCGGCAGCAGGGTCAGGATCGTCGTGCCGAAGATCGCCGCGATCTGGCTGGTCATGAAGCTGGAGATCAGCAGCCCCATCGCCGTAGCCGCCACCACATAGACGAAGGCAGCAGTGGCGAAGGCGAGGAGATCGCCCGTGAAGGGCACGCGGAAGACGAAGACGGCGAAGAGCGTCAGCAGCAGCGCATTGGCGAGCGCGAGCGCGATATAGGGCAGCTGCTTGCCGAGCAGGAATTCGAACCGCGTCACCGGGGTGACATAGAGGTTGATGATCGAGCCCAGCTCCTTCTCCCTGACGACGCTGAGCGCCGAAAGCATCGCCGGGATCATCAGCAGAAGCAGTGGGATCACCGCCGGCACCATCGCGACGAGGCTCTCGATATTGGGGTTGTAGCGATAGCGCGTCTCGATGCGGAACGAGGCGCTGGCCGCGTCCTCGCCGAGAAGCAGGCGCATCTTCTGCGTCAGCCAGGCACTGTGCAGGCCCTGGACATAGCCCTGCACGGTCTCGGCCCGCTGCGGCATCGCCCCGTCGATCCAGGCCGCGACCGCGACGGGACGTCCGCGCGCGAGATCTCGCCCGAAGCCGGGCGGAATCTCGATGGCGAGCGCCAGTTCGCCGCGGCGCATCCGCCGGTCGAGATCGGCATAATCGCTGATCGGCGCGGTCTCGACGAAGTAGCGCGATCCGGCCATCCCCAGCGCGTAATCGCCGCTGGCGAGCGTCCGGTCGTGATCGAGCACGGCGAAGGACAGCTTCTCGACGTCGAAATTGATGCCGTAGCCGATGACGAACATCAAAAGCAGGCTGCCGACCAGCGCCAGCGTGGCGCGGATCGGGTCACGCCTGAGCTCCAGCGCCTCGCGCCGCGAGTAGCTGAGCATCCGGCGCGGATCGAACAGGCGGCGCTCCGCATGGGGAGCGGCCACCGCCACGGCGGTAGGCTGCGGAGCCACCGGCGCGGGTTGCGGCGGCGCCCCTGCCTCCCCGATCGCCTCCTCCAGATAGCCGATGAAGGCGTCCTCCAGCGTGGCGCTGCCGCGCTGCGCGACGATCGCCGCCGGCGTGTCGCTGACCAGCACCTTGCCGGCATGCATCAGCGAGATGCGGTCGCAGCGCTGCGCCTCGTTCATGAAATGGGTCGAGATGAAGATGGTGACGCCGTCGCGCCGCGACAGATCGGCCAGGATCTGCCAGAGCCCGTCGCGGGCGACCGGATCGACGCCAGAGGTCGGTTCGTCGAGGATCAGGATTTCCGGCGCATGGATCAGCGCCACCGCCAGCGACAGGCGCTGGCGCAGGCCGAGCGGCAGCGCGTCCGGCAGCGCATCCATCACGGAAGCGAGGTCGAACCGCTCCACCATCTCGGCCACGCGGGCCGGAATGCTCTCCGGCGGCAGCCGGAACAGGCAGGCGTGCAGGTCGAGATTCTGCGCCACCGTCAGCTCGGAATAGAGCGAGAAGGCCTGCGACATGTAGCCGACGCGCTGGCGCACGCGCATGTCGCGCGGGTCGACCTCCGCACCGAACAGCCGGGCCCGGCCCTCGCTCGCGGCCAGCAGCCCGGTCAGCATCTTCATCGTCGTCGACTTGCCGCAGCCGTTCGAGCCGAGGAAGCCGAAGATCTCGCCGCGCGGGATCCGGAAGCTGACCCGGTCGACCGCGACGAAATCGTCGAAGCGCATCGTCAGATCCTCGGCCTCGATCGCGATCTCGGCATGGGTCTCCGCGTCGCGCGGCGCAATGACGACGGCATGGTGGAGCTTGCGCTTCTCCTCCGGCAGCAGCGCGATGAAGGCCTCGTCGAGCGTAACAGCGCCGGTCTGCGCCAGGAGGTCTGCCGGCGCACCCGTGGCGAGGACGCGTCCTGCATCCATCGCCACCAGCCAGTCGAACCGTGCCGCCTCTTCCATATAGGCGGTGGCGACGACGACACTCATGCCGGGTCGCCCGGCGCGGATCGTGTCGATCAGCTCCCAGAACTGGCGCCGCGACAGCGGATCGACGCCGGTGGTCGGCTCGTCCAGGATCAGCAGATCGGGATCGTGAATCAGCGCGCAGCACAGGCCGAGCTTCTGCTTCATCCCGCCCGAAAGCTTGCCCGCCGGCCGGCCGGCGAAGGGCGCGAGCCCCGTGCTCGCCAGCAGCTCGGCGATGCGCCGTTCGCGCTCGGCCCGGCCCTGCCCGAACAATCGCCCGAAAAACTCGACGTTCTCGAACACCGACAGCGTCGGATACAGGTTCTTGCCGAGGCCCTGCGGCATATAGGCGATGCGCGGGCAGGCCGCGCGCCGATGCGCCGCATTCGCCATGTCGCCGCCGAGGACCGTGACCGAACCCGTCTGGATCATGCGCGCGCCGGCCACCAGGGACAGCAGGCTCGATTTGCCGACGCCGTCGGGACCGATCAGCCCGACCATGCAGCCCGATGGAAGATCGACGGTCACGCTCTCGAGCGCCCGGGTCTGGCCGTAGCTCAGGCCGACGCCGGCGAGGCTGACGACCGGCGCCCCGGCCGCGGCCGGAAGCGCGCTCATTGAACCAGGCCGGTCTGGAGGCGCTGCGGCCAGGCCGCTTGCGGATCGAGCTGGACATAGGCCACGCCCGGCAGCCCGGTCTTCACCTGCTGGATATGCTTGCGCAGCAGCTCGGGCGGGATCCGCGCCTTGATGCGGAACATCAGCTTCTCGCGCTCCTGCGTCGTCTCCACCGTCTTCGGCGTGAACTGGGCGACATCGGCGACGAAGGAGATCGAGGCCGGGATGACGAGCCTCGGCGCCGCGTCGAGCACGATCCGCGCCGGGGCGCCGATCGCGACGCGGCCCGCCTGCCCGGTCGGCAGGAAGAAAGTCATGAACACGTCCTGCAGATCGACGAGATTGAGCACGCGCCCGCCTGCCGCCACCACCTCACCCGGCTGGGCGACGCGATACTGGACGCGCCCGTCGCGCGGGGCCTTCAGCGCGCTGTCGTCGATATCGGCATCGAAGCGCCGCACCGTCGCCTGCGCGGCCGCCACCGCGGCCTGCGCCCCGACGACCTGCGATACCGCCGAGCTGATGGCAGCGTCACTGGCAGCGAGCTGCGCCTTGGCGGCGCCGACGGCGGCCGTGGCGCCCTGGGCCCGGGCCCGGTCGTCGTCGAGCACCTGGTCGGAGACATTGCCGCGCTCGGAGAGCTGTTCCGACCGGCCGAGCTTGCGGCGGGCGGCATCGAGCTCGGCCTCGCGCTGGGCGACGACGGCGGTCGCCGCAGTTTTCTCGGCCTGCCGCTGCACGACAAGGCTCTTGGCCGTATCGACCGCGATCACCGCCCGCTCATACTGCGCCTGCGCCTCGGCGCGTTGGGCCTCCAGCGTCTCGGTGTCCATCCGCGCGACGATCTGGCCGGCCGTGACGAAGTCGCCCTCATTGGCCAGCATCTCCTTGATCCGGCCGGAGACGCGCGCGGCGACGTCGATCTCCACCGCCTCGATACGGCCATTGCCGCTGGCAAGCCCCTCCGGCAGGTCCCCGGCACGCAGACGCTGCCAGGCGAGATAGCCGATTCCGGCTGCGAGGAGGGCGACGACCGGCAGCAGCCAGCCGGCTTTCGGGAGTTTCATCGGATCGGCCTTCCGCGGACGGGACGACGGGCAAACCGCATCCGCGGCGCAGCGGCACCACGGAGGGTCGGAGAAAGACTTGCGCGGGGACGGCTTCGCCCGTCTCGTCCCCGCGACTGCAGGGTCCGACGGGCGCCGCCCGTCAGCATTGATCGAGGTCAACACGCGCGGCTGGCGGCGCAGCTAGCGTGGCGACAACCTGCGACGATGCCTGTGGCGGTGAAGCCGATCGGCCGGTCGGTCCGGTGCACTCAGATGGTCGAGGTTGAAGGATTGCCGATGACCGTCCCTGATGCGCTCCTGCCCTCGCCCACCGGGACGCAGGCCGATGCGCTCGGGCTGGAGGCCTTCGCCGCGATCGACCGGATGCGCGAGGCGCTCAGCGCCCAGTTCAGCGGCGGCCTTTCCCCGGCGGCACTGGCGCTGGCTTGCCTCGACTGGTCGACCCATCTCGCGGCCGCGCCGGGAAAGCGCGCGGAACTGGTCTGGAAGGCGGCCCGCAAGGCGACGAAGCTGGCCGGCCATCTCGCCGCCTGCGGCCTCGGAGCCGGGGATGGCGCCTGCATCGAGCCCCTGCCGGGGGACGAGCGCTTCGCCGGTGAAGCCTGGCGGCACTGGCCCTACAATCTGTGGGCACAGTCCTTCCTGCTGACGCAGCAATGGTGGCACAACGCCACCCGCGAGGTGCCGGGGGTGACCCCGCATCACGAGGAGGTCGTCGCCTTCGTCGCGCGCCAGCTGCTCGACATGATGTCGCCCGCCAACACGCCCTTCACCAATCCGCAGGTGGCGGCCCGCACGCTCGAAACCGGGGGCGCCAATCTCCTCGCCGGCTTCCGCAACGCGCTCGAGGACGCAGGCCGCGAGGCCTCGGGCCAGGGGCCGGTCGGCAGCGAGGCCTTCGTCGTCGGGCGCGACGTCGCGGCGACGCCAGGCAAGGTCGTCTTCCGCAACCATCTGATCGAGCTGATCCAGTATGCGCCCGCGACGGAGACGGTGCAGGCCGAACCGGTCCTGATCGTGCCGGCCTGGATCATGAAATACTACATCCTCGATCTCTCGCCGCGGAACTCGCTGATCCGCCATCTCGTCGCGCAGGGGCACACGGTCTTCTGCATCTCCTGGCGCAATCCGACGGCGGCCGACCGCGATCTCGGCCTCGACGACTACCGCTGCCTGGGCGTGATGGCCGCGCTGGACGGGATCGCCACGATCCTGCCGGGCCGGGCGATCCATGCCGCGGGCTACTGCCTCGGCGGCACGCTCCTGACCATCGCCGCCGCCGCCATGGCGCGGGCCGGCGACCGGCGCCTCGCCTCGCTGACCCTGCTGGCCGCGCAGACGGACTTCACCGAGCCCGGCGAGCTCGCCCTCTTCATCGACCACAGCCAGGTCCGCCTGCTCGAAAGCATGATGTGGAACCGCGGCTATCTCGCCTCGGACCAGATGGCCGGCGCCTTCCAGATGCTGCGCTCGAACGACCTCGTCTGGTCACGGCTGGTCCACGACTATCTCATGGGCGAGCGCACGCCGATGAACGACCTGATGGCCTGGAACGCCGACGCCACCCGCATGCCCTACCGGATGCATGCCGAATATCTGCGCCGGCTCTATCTCGACAACGAGCTCGCGACCGGCCGCCTGCTCGTCGACGGCCACCCCGTCGCCCTGCAGAACCTGCGCCTGCCGCTCTTCGCCGTCGGCACCGAGCGCGACCATGTCGCGCCCTGGCGCTCGGTCTACAAGATCCACGCCCTCGCCGACACCGACGTCACCTTCGTCCTGACCAGCGGCGGCCACAATGCCGGCATCGTCAGCGAGCCCGGCCACCCGCACCGGCACTATCGCATCGCGACGCGCCGTCACGATGATGTCCGGATCAGCCCCGATGAATGGCTCGAGCAGGCGAGGTCCTGCGAGGGCTCCTGGTGGGAAAGCTGGGTCGCCTGGCTCGGCGAGCGCTCGACCGGTCGCGTCGCGCCGCCTGCGATGGGTGCCACAGAGGCGGGCCTCGCGCCCGTCGCGGACGCGCCCGGAACCTATGTGCTGCAACGCTGAGGACGCCATGGACCAGATCATCCTCAGGAACCGCACCTTCGACGAACTGGCCGTCGGTGAGAGCGCCTCGCTCCAGCGCAGTGTCGGACGCGACGACATCGACCTCTTTGCCGCCGTCTCGGGCGACCTCAACCCGGCGCATCTCGATGCCGGCTTCGCCGCGGGCGAACGCTTCGGCCATATCGTCGCCCACGGACTATGGACCGGGGGCCTGATCTCGGCCCTGCTCGGCACCCGCCTGCCCGGCCCGGGCACCATCTATCTCGGTCAGGACCTGCAGTTCCGCCATCCGGTGGCGCCGGGCGACACCATCACCGCCACCGTCCGGGTCCGCGAGAAGCGCGCCGACAAGCGCATCGTCGTCCTCGATACCACCTGCACCAACCAGGACGGGGCACAGGTGCTGGCCGGCACCGCCACCGTGATCGCGCCGCAGGCCAGCGTCGCCTGGCCGAGCCCGCATCTGCCCGAGGTCGCGCTGCGTCGGCACGACCGCTATGACGCCTTCGTGCGCGACGCCCGTGCCCTGCCCTGGCTGCGCGTCGCGGTGATCCATCCCTGCTCGCCGGAGGCGATCATCGCCGCCGTCGAGATCCGCGACGAGGGCCTGCTGGCGCCGATCCTGGTCGGGCCGGAGGCGAAGATCCGGGCCGCCGCCGAGGCCGCCCGCGTCTCGCTCGACGGCATGCCGATCGAGGCCGTCGAGCACAGCCATGCCGCCGCCGCGCGCGGTGTCGAACTCGCCATGGCCGGCAAAGTCTCGATCCTGATGAAGGGCAGCCTGCACACCGACGAACTGCTCGGCGCGGTCGTCGCGGCCGGTTCGGGCCTGCGCACCGAGCGCCGCGTCAGCCATGTCTATGCGATGAGCGTGCCGGCCTATCCCAAGCCGCTGATCGTCACGGACGCCGCGATCAACATCCTGCCGACGCTCGAGCAGAAGCGCGACATCTGCCAGAACGCCATCGACCTGCTGCACACGCTCGGGATCGCGGAGCCGCTGGTGGCGGTCCTCGCCGCGGTCGAGACCGTGAATGCGCGGATGCCCGCGACGCTCGACGCCGCGGCGCTGACGGTGATGGCCGCCCGCGGCCAGATCACCGGCGCCCGCGTCGACGGGCCGCTCGCCTTCGACAATGCGATCAGCCCCGAGGCCGCCCGCACCAAGGGCATCATCTCGCCCGTCGCCGGCCAGGCCGACATCCTGCTGGTGCCCGATCTCGAGGCCGGCAACATGCTGGCCAAGCAGCTGATCTATTTCGCCGGCGCCGACGCGGCCGGCCTGGTGCTCGGCGCGCGCGTGCCGATCGTCCTGACCAGCCGCTCGGATTCGCTCAAGACCCGCATCGCCTCGGCCGCGCTCGCCAAGCTCGTCGCCTCGCGGCGCGGGCCCGGCATTCCCGCCAAGGGAGCCGGTGCGTGATGGGGAGTGACGACGGCCGCATCCTGCTGACCTTCAATGCCGGCTCCTCCACGGTGAAGCTCGGCCTGTTCGCGCTCGGGCCGCAGGGCCCGCGGCGCATCGGCAAGGGCATGATCGACTTCCGCCGCGCGCCGCTGCGCTTCGAGCTGACGGAGGGACCCGACCGTTTCGACATCGCCCTGGAATCCGGGCCAGGAGAGGAACTGGACGACGTGCTGAGCGAAGCGCTGCGCCGGCTCTCCTGGCATGTCGATCTCGACGCCGTCGCGGGCATCGGCCACCGCATCGTCCATGGTGGCGACGGTTTCGCCGGTCCCGTCCGCATCGACGAAGCGGTCGTGACCGCGCTCGAAGCCCTGACGCCGCTGGCGCCGCTGCATCAGCCGCAGGGCCTGCGGCTGGTCCGGGCCGTCGCACGCCTGCGGCCCGGCCTGCCGCAGACCGCCTCCTTCGACACCGCCTTCCACCGCAGCCAGGCCGACCTCGTCCGCCGTTTCGCGATTCCCCGTGCGCTGCACGACCAGGGCATCAAGCGCTACGGCTTCCACGGCCTGTCCTACGCCTTCGTCGCCGCCGAACTCGCCCGCCGGCGCCCCGATCTCGCCGAGGCAAAGGTCGTCGTCGCCCATCTCGGCAGCGGCGCCAGCCTCTGCGCGCTGGAAGGCGGCCTCAGCCGCGACACCAGCATGGGCTTCTCGGCGCTGGACGGCATCCCGATGGCGACACGCTGCGGAGCGATCGACGCGGGCGTGCTGCTGCATCTGCTCGGGCCGAGGGGCCAGAGCGTCGCTGAGGTCGAGGACCTGCTCTATCGCCGCTCCGGCCTGCTCGGGGTCTCCGGGATCAGCGCCGACAGCCGCGAACTGCTCGACAGCGAAGCGCCGGAAGCCGCGGAAGCGCTCGATCTCTTCACCTTCCGGATCGCCGGCGAGGTCGCACGGCTGGCGACGACGCTCGGCGGGCTCGATGCGCTGGTCTTCACCGCCGGCATCGGCGAGCACCAGCCGCGCATCCGCGCCGCGATCGCCCGCCGCCTCGCCTGGCTGGGGCTCACGCTGGACGAGAGCGCCAACGCCGGCAACGCCGCGACGATCTCGGCGCCGGGCAGCCGCGTCGAAGCCTTCGTCATCGCCACCGACGAGGAGCAGATCATCGCCGAGGAGGCCTGCGCGCTCCTCGGCGCCGCCTGAACCGGCTCAGGCCAGCCGCTCCAGCGCACCGCGCAGCAGCGAGACCATCTCCTCGATCTGGGAGGGCTCGCAGATCAGCGGCGGCGACAGCGCGATAACGTCTCCGGTGACGCGGATCAGCAGCCCCTTCTCGAAGCAGTCCACGAAGGCCTCATAGGCGCGCGCGCCGACGGCGCCGGGCCGCGAGGCCAGTTCGATGCCCGCGACGAGGCCGATGGTTCGGATGTCGATGACATGCGGCACGCCGCGCAGCGCATGCAGCGCCTCCTCCCAGAGCGGCGCAAGAGCCTGCACCCGCGTCAGCAGCCCCTCGCCGGCATAGATGTCGAGCGTGGCGAGGCCCGCCGCGCAGGCCACCGGATGCCCGGAATAGGTGTAGCCGTGGAACAGCTCGATCGTGGCTTCGGGCCCGTTCATCAGCGCGTCATGGACCTTGCGCGCGGCGAAGACGGCGCCCATCGGGATCGTGCCGTTGGTGATGCCCTTCGCGGTCGTCATCAGGTCCGGCATCACGCCGAAATATTCACTGGCGAAGGGGGTGCCGAGTCGGCCGAAGCCGGTGATGACCTCGTCGAAGATCAGCAGGATGCCGTGGCGCGTCGCGATCTCGCGCAGCCGCTCGAGATAGCCCTTGGGCGGCACCAGAACGCCGGTCGAACCCGCCATCGGCTCGACGATCACCGCCGCGATCGTCTCCGCCCCGTGCAGCGCGACCAGCCGCTCGAGATCGTCGGCGAGTTCGGCGCCATGGTCGGGCTGGCCCTTGCTGAAGGCGTTGCGCTCCAGATCATGCGTATGACGCAGATGGTCGGCGCCCGGCAGCAGCGGGAAGACGCGGCGGTTGTTGACCAGCCCGCCCACCGTGATGCCGCCGAAGCCGACGCCGTGATAGCCGCGCTCGCGACCGATCAGCCGCGTCCGCGTGCCCTGGCCGATGGCGCGCTGATAGGCGATCGCGATCTTCAGCGCGGTGTCGACCGATTCCGAGCCCGAGCCGGTGAAGAAGATCCGGTCGAGCTTGCCGGCGCCCTCGCCCGGCGCGATCGCCGCCAGCCGCTCGGCGAAATCGAAGGCGATCGGATGGCCCATCTGGAAGGACGGCGCATAGTCGAGCGTCGCGAGCTGGCGCTCGACGGCTTGCGTGATCGGCTGGCGGCCATGGCCGGCATTGACGCACCAGAGGCCGGCCGTGCCGTCGATGACCTTGCGCCCGTCCTCGGTGGCGTAGTGCATCCCCTGCGCCGAGGCGAGCAGGCGCGGCGCCGCCTTGAACTGCCGGTTGGCGGTGAAGGGCATCCAGTAGCTGTCGAGCGAACGGGCGTTCTGCAGGGCCTGCGGTGGCGTGGCGATGGTCATGGGTGATCTCCTCTTCCGGCAGGGAGCACCGTTTGACCAATCCGAACAAGTCTGTTTCGGATTTCCAGCAAGCGCTTGTTTTTGCTGAAAACAAAGTGAGAATGGTGCGGATATCGACCAGGGAGACCACGCCCCCGTGAGCGACACCGACATCGGCGCGCGGCTGCGCTATCTGCGCACCCGCCACGGGCTATCGCAGCGGGCGCTGGCGAAGCGTGCCGGCGTGACCCATTCCACCGTCTCGCTGATCGAATCCAACGGTGTGAACCCCTCCGTCGGCGCGCTGAAGCGCATCCTCGACGGCATCCCGATCGGCCTCTCCGAATTCTTCGCGCTGGAGCCGGACCGCCCGCGACAGGCCTTCTACCGCGCCGACGAACTGGTCGAGATCGGCAAAGGCGGCATCTCCTACCGCCAGATCGGCGAGAACCTCTTCGGCCGCGCCCTGCAGATCCTGAAGGAGCGCTACGAGCCCGGCACCGACACCGGCCGCGTGCCGCTCTCGCATGATGGCGAGGAGGGCGGCATCGTGCTCTCCGGCCGGCTAGAGGTCTCAGTCGACGACGAGCGGCGCATCCTCGGCCCCGGCGACGCCTATTACTTCGAGAGCCGCCGGCCGCACCGCTTCCGCTGTGTCGGCCCGGTCGCCTGCGAGGTCGTCAGCGCCTGCACGCCGCCCTCGTTCTGATCGAGGTTCTTGACCACCACCCGTCACGCGCCCACCTTGAGCTTCAGTGACTAGAGCTTTGGAGTGAGCCGATGCCGACCGCAACTGTCGAGCGCGTGATGCCGATCGGGGCGCTGGCCGAGCGCACCGGGGTCAAGGTCGAGACCATCCGCTATTACGAGCAGGTCGGCCTGCTGCCGCCGCCCGAACGCTCGGGGGGCAACCAGCGGCGCTATGGCCGGCGCCATGTCGAGCGCCTCGCCTTCATCAAGCATGCCCGCGACCTCGGCTTCGCGGTCGAGGCGATCCGCGCTTTGCTCAGGCTCTCCGACAATCCAGCCATGGCCTGCGACGAGGCCCATGCCATCGCGGTGGCCCATCGCGACGAGGTCCGCCGCAAGATCGCGCGGCTGCGCTCGCTTGAGGCCGAGCTGGAGCGCATCGCCGCGACCTGCTCCGGCGGCGTCGCTGCCTGCGACTGTGCCGTCATCGAGGCACTGGCCGACCATGGCCGCTGCAGCCACGCCGCGCATTGACGCTGCGGCTCTCGCCCTCACCGGGCAAGAGCTCCCAACGTCGCCTGTGGAGAAGCGCAATCCCGGGCTGCAACAACCCGCGCGGGCATTGCGGCCAAAGCCCGTCGAACGCTAGCCTCGCCTCAATTCTGTCGGGAGCCACTATGTCCAGCGACTTCGCCACGCCGCCCGGCCTGAGGCATCGCCAGATCGCGGTCCGTGACACGACGCTGCATGTTGCCGAGGTCGGTTCCGGGCCGCCGGTGCTGCTGCTGCATGGCTGGCCGGAGTTCTGGGCGACCTGGCTGCCCCTGATGAACCGGCTCCATGGCGGCTTCCGGCTGATCGCGCCGGATCTGCGCGGATTCGGCGACAGCGCCAAGGCGGCCGCCCCCCGCAGCGATGTCGGCGCCAACAGTCATGCCGACGACATGGCGTCGCTCGTCGTCGCGCTCGGCCTCGACTCGGTGGGCGTGGTCGGTCACGACGTCGGCGCCTATGCGGCCCAGGCGATGGCCCGGCGCCATCCTCAGCTCGTCGAGCGGCTGCTCTTCTTCAACTGCCCGACCCAGAGCATCGCCGGGCGCTGGGTCCATGACGGCCATGTCAACGAGGTCTGGTACCAGTCCTTTCAGCAACTGCCGCTGGCGGAGGCGCTGATCGGGCTCAGCCGGCAGTCCTGCGCGCTCTACTTCTCCCATTTCCTGACGCATTGGTGCCATCGCAAGGATGCCTTCGATCCGGCGCTGGAACTCTGGATCGATAATTTCATGAAGCCTGGCAATCTGCGCGGCGGCTTCGACTGGTATCGCAGCCAGAATGCCGCGCGGCTGGCGGCGATCGACGGACATCCGACGCCCTCGGTGCGCATCCACCAGCCGACGCGGGTGCATTGGGGCCGCCATGACCCCGTGCTGAAGTCGGAATGGGCCGCCTATGTGCCCGAACATTTCGACGACGCAGAGATCACCTTCTGCGAGAGCGCCGGTCATTTCGTCCATGTCGAGGCGCCCGACGAGGCGGCAGAGATCTTTGCCGATCTCTTCGGCTGAGCGCCGCCTGCTCTTCAGACCCTCGTTTCCCGACGAACCATGCCTAGATAGGCTCTGCGGCGGATGACGGGCGTCCGGTGCGCGACCATCGGAGGACAGGCGATGCCGAGACAGCGATCCCGACCCGGAAGGCGCAACGCGGCCCGACTTGCAGGCTGCGAGAACAAACCCCGATTCCCACCGCGTCAGCGATTCGGGCCCGCTTCGTTCGGGACTCGTTCCGCCTCCTAGTTCCTGCTGGCACCATGCCGCAGCGGCCCGCTTGAGGGACGCCCGGCCCGGCACTCACCACGATCGGCGTCGGCCTTGCTCCCTCCACGCTCCCTGCCGCCTTCGGCCCGCTCCAACGGCGTCACCGCCGTCCTCGGGCCGACCAATACCGGCAAGACCCATCTCGCCATCGAGCGGATGGTCGCCCATCCGACGGGCATGATCGGCCTGCCGCTGCGCCTGCTGGCCCGCGAAGTCTATCAGCGCGTCGTCGAGAAGGCCGGTGTCGAGGCGGTGGCGCTCGTCACAGGCGAGGAGAAGATCAAGCCTGCGCGCCCGCGCTTCTGGGTCTGCACCGTCGAGGCGATGCCGCGCGATCTCGCGGTCGATTTCGTCGCCATCGACGAGATTCAGCTCGCCGCCGATCTCGACCGCGGCCATGTCTTCACCGACCGGCTCTTGAACCGCCGCGGCCGCGCCGAGACCATGCTGATCGGCGCCGGGACGATGAAGCCGGTGATCGAGCAGCTCATCCCCGGCGTCAACGTGGTGACGCGTCCGCGGCTCTCGCAGCTGATGTTCGCCGGCGACCGCAAGATCACAAGGCTGCCGCCGCGCTCGGCCATCGTCGCCTTCTCGGTCGAGGAGGTCTATGCCATCGCCGAGCTGATCCGCCGGCAGAAGGGCGGCGCGGCGGTGGTGCTCGGCGCGCTCAGCCCGCGCACCCGCAACGCGCAGGTCGAGATCTACCAGTCGGGCGACGTCGACTATCTCGTCGCCACCGACGCGATCGGCATGGGGCTCAACCTCGATGTCGACCACATCGCCTTCGCCGCCGACAAGAAATATGACGGCCACCACTTTCGGAAGCTGCACCCCGCCGAGTTCGGCCAGATCGCCGGCCGGGCCGGGCGCCATCTGCGGGACGGCACCTTCGGCACCTCGGGTCGCTGCCCGGCTTTCGAGGCCGATCTCGTCGAGGCGATCGAGAATCATCGCTTCGAGCCGATGCGGCAGCTGCAATGGCGCAACACGGATCTCGACTTCCGCTCGGTCGCCCAGCTTCTCGACAGCCTGAACCTTCAGCCGGGCGAGGCCGGGCTGACGCGCGCTCTGATCGCCGAGGACATGAACACGCTGGAGATCCTCGCGCGCGATCCCGACATCAAGGCGCTGGCGCAAGGCAGGCCGGCGGTCGAGAGGCTCTGGGAAGTCTGCGGGCTGCCCGATTATCGCAAGATCGCACCGCAGCAGCATGCCGACCTCGCGACCACCCTCTATCTGCGCCTGATGCGCCATGGCCGACTCGATATCGACTGGTATCGCACCCAGCTGGCGGCTCTCGACCGCACCGATGGCGAGATCGACACGCTCTCCGCACGCATCGCCCAGGTCCGCACCTGGACCTTCGTCGCGAACCGCCCCGACTGGTTGCCCGATCCTGAGCATTGGCAGGGGGTGGCGCGTCTTGTAGAGGACAAGCTCTCGGACGCTCTGCACGAGCGTCTGGCCAGCCGATTTGTCGACCGGCGCACCAGCGTGCTGCTGCGCCGTTTGCGGGAGAATGCGATGTTGGAGGCTGAGGTCACCACGACGGGCGACGTGCTCGTCGAGGGCCAGCACGTCGGAATGCTGCAGGGCTTCCGCTTTACGGCGGACCCGAAGGCCGGCGGGCCGGAGGCGAAGGCCTTGAACCTGGCCGCCCTGAAGGCGCTGGCGAGCGAGATCGAGGCACGCGCCGCGCGCGTCGTCCTCGCCGCGGACGACGCCTTTGTGCTCTCGCATGACGGGCTGCTGCGCTGGGTCGGCGAGCCGGTCGCCCGTCTCGTCGCCGGCGAGAAGGCGATCGAGCCGCGGCTGCGCCTGCTCGTCGAGGAACATCTCACGGGTCCGGCCCGCGAGCAGGTCGAGGCGCGGCTGCAGCTCTGGCTGAAGAACCACATCACCCGCCTGCTCGGCGCGCTGCCGCTGCTGGAGGAGGCCTCGACCCTCACCGGCATCGCCCGCGGCATCGCCTATCAGGCGGCCGAGGCGCTCGGCGTGCTCGAGCGCGCCAAGGTCGGCGAGGAGATGAAGGCGCTCGACCAGGAGGGGCGCGCCGCGCTGCGCCAGCTCGGCATCCGCTTCGGCGCCTTCCACCTCTATCTCCCGGCCCTGCTCAAGCCTGCGCCCCGCGCGCTGGCCGCCCAGCTCTGGGCGCTCAAGCATGGCGGCCCCGAATTGTCGGGGCTGGACGACATCGCCCATCTCGCCGCCTCGGGCCGGACCTCCTTCCCGGTCGACAAGGCGGTGCCGAAGGGGCTCTACCGCGCCGCCGGCTACCGCGTCTGCGGTGAGCGGGCCGTGCGCGTCGACATTCTGGAGCGCCTGGCGGACCTGATCCGTCCTGCCATCGCCTACCGCCCCGGCGTCACGCAGGGCACCCCGCCTGCGGGCTCGGCCGATCAGGACGGCTTCGTCGTCACCGGCGCGATGACCTCCCTCGTCGGCTGCGCGGGCGAGGATTTCGCCTCGATCCTGCGCTCGCTCGGCTATGTCTCGGTCAAGCGGCCGGGTCCCGCCATCACCGTGCCGCTCGCCGCGGCCCCCGTGAAGCCCGCGGCTGCCGAGACCGTGGCCGAAGCGCCCGTCGAAGCCGGTGAGGCTGTCGCCTCCGGCGAGACGGTCGAGGCGCAGGCCCCTGCGACAGCCACCGACCTGGACCAGGCGGCGGCGGACGTCGTCGCCTCGGACGCGCCGGCTGCCGAGACGCCCGACGCCCCGATCCTGACGGCGCAGGAGCTGGAGCCGGCCCCAGAGCCCGTGCCGGCCGATCTGCTCTCGGCCCTGCCCGCGACGGCGGCGGAACCGGTCGCCGAGCCTGCCGCAGAGGCGCCCGCCGCCGCCCCGGCGGCTCCGGCCGAACCCGAGATGATCGAGGTCTGGCGCCCGCACCGCCACCAGGGCGGCCGGCGCCCCGAGCCCGCGCGCGGTGCCCGCGAGGGCGCCCCCGGCGAGCGCCAGCCCGGCGGACGCCGCGGCGACCGGCCCAACCGCGGCCCGCGCCCCGGCGGTCCGCGCCGCGAGGGCGAGGCACCCGTCCCCGCCCAGGCCGCCTCCGGCGATGCCGCAGCCGCGACGCCCCGTCCGGAGCGTGAGCCGCGTCGCGACGACCGGCGGCAGGATCGGCGCGACGACCGGCGCGGACAGCGGCCTGACGGCCCGCGCCCGGAGGGTGGCGGCCGGCCGGAGCAAGGCCGTGGCCCTCGGCCCGATTTCAAGCGCGACGGACGCCCCGGTGGCGGCGGCCAGCGCCGCGACGACCGCGGCGGCGAGCGCTTCCAGCAGCCGCCGCGCCCGCGGCCGGCCGATCGCGAGCCCGATCCGGATTCGCCCTTCGCCAAGCTGGCGGCTCTCAAGGCCCAGATGGAAGGCCGCAAGGGCTGACGCAATGCCGGGCCGCCCCTGAGACGCGATGCGCGAGGACCGCCAAAGGCTCGACAAATGGCTCTGGTTCGCGCGCTTCGCCCGGACGCGCCCCGCCGCGGTGCGTCTCGTCGAGGAGGGCCATGTCCGCCTCGACGGTCGCCGGATCCTCAACCCGGCCCAGGGGCTGAAGCTCGGCGACGTCCTCACCCTGGCCTTGCCGCACGCTACCGCCGTGGTGCGGGTTATCGGCCTTGGCGAGCGGCGCGAGGCGTATGAAAGGGCAAAACTGCTTTATGAACGCCTCGACGAGGGCGGGCGCGGCGATCCGCCTCTTGCCGAGGACGAGGGCGGCAGCTAAAACGAAATTCATTTGTACACAAACGATCCCCGCGGAAGCTCGGCGGGGTGCGCCGTGGCGGGACGGGACAAAAGAGAGGGTCCTGCTCTCGGGACGACCCAAACGGTCTTGAACCGGACGGGTTTGAGCGCTTTATGGGCGGCGCTGGGAGACGGGAAGGACCTGCGACATGACCTATGTGGTCACCGAGAATTGCATCAAGTGCAAGTACATGGACTGCGTCGAGGTTTGCCCGGTCGACTGCTTCTATGAAGGCGAGAACATGCTCGTCATCCATCCCGACGAGTGCATCGATTGCGGCGTCTGCGAGCCGGAATGCCCGGCCGAGGCGATCAAGCCGGACACCGAGCCCGGCCTCGAGAGCTGGCTGCAACTGAACGCGAAATACGCGGCGAGCTGGCCCAACATCACCCAGAAGAAAGACGCCCCGCCCGACGCCAAGGCCTTCGACGGCGTCGCCGGCAAGCTCGAGCAGTTCTCGCCGAATCCCGGCGAGGGCGACTGACGCGGACCGCGCTCCGGACCTCGACCGCGGCGTTAACCACAGAGCCGCTGTTCGGGCGGGGCTTGCGCCGAGCTTGCGTTTACCTTTGATTCGGCGTGTTTTTTATGCTACATCATAGCACCAGTCGCATTCGTTCCGCATGCCCCTGCGAGGTTTTTCACAAACGGGGCGCCCCCAGCCAGAGATGATGAGAGCCGCCGGCGTCGTTGCCGGAGCTTCCCCTGTCTTTGTCTCGGCGGCATATCAGAAACGACCGGCTGAGGGAGCGTGGGGCGAGGGCGAAAGCCTGCGTCCCAGGCAGAGTGTTTCCGGTCGGTCGGCCGGAGATTGAGCATCGCGAGCCCGCGTCCAGCGGTCCGGTCAGGAGTCTTAACGGCATGTCCACGGTGAAGAAAGCTGTCGTGCGCCAGGGTTTCAAGACGGGCGAGTTCGTCGTCTATCCGTCTCATGGCGTCGGCCAGATCACGGCGATCGAGGAGCAGGAAGTCGCGGGCTTCAAGCTGGAATTGTTCGTCGTCAGCTTCGCCAAGGACAAGATGACGCTGCGCGTCCCCACCGCCAAGGCCGCCAGCGTCGGCCTGCGCAAGCTCGCCGATGCCGAGAGCGTCACCAAGGCGCTCACCACGCTGACCGGCCGCGCCCGCGTCAAGCGCACCATGTGGTCGCGCCGCGCCCAGGAATATGAGGCGAAGATCAACTCGGGCGATCTCGTCGCCATCGCCGAGGTCGTGCGCGACCTCTATCGCTCCGAGGCGCAGCCGGAGCAGTCCTACTCGGAGCGCCAGCTCTACGAGGCCGCCGTCGACCGCATGACCCGCGAGATCGCGGTGGTCGATGACGTCACCGAGACCGAGGCGCTGAAGAAGATCGAGGCGCAGCTCGCCAAGTCGCCCCGCCGCCCGGCCAAGGGCGAGGTGGTGGAAGCCGCCGAGGGCGATGTCGAGGGTGACAACGACGACCTGCAGGAAGAGGCCGCCTGATCGGGCCCTCTCCTTCGCGAGACCAGACGAACCCGGCGGGCGACCGCCGGGTTTTTTCATGTCAGGAACCCTTCGCTACAACGTTCCGGAGCGGTCCGGAGCCGTTACGCCGCCCCCGTCTCCGCCGCCAGGAAGGCGACCGCCTTGTCCCAGGCCTGTTTCGCCGCCGCGGCATTGTAGCGCTCGGCGCTGGTATCGTTGTGAAAGGCGTGGTCGACGTCGGGATAGACGATCACCTCATGGCGGATGCCGGCGGCCTTGAGCGCCGCCTCATAGTCCGGCAGTTGCTGGACGAGGCGCGTGTCGCGCGCCGCATGCTGGATCAAAAGCCGCGCCTTGATCTGCGGCACCTTCGCGAGGTCGGGCGAGCGGCCATAGAACACGACGCCCGCCGCCAGCTCCGGCACCGAGACGGCGAGGTCGTTCACCACCCCGCCGCCCCAGCAGAAGCCGACCGCCCCGGTCTTGCCCGTCGCATCCGGCCGGGCGGCGAGGAGCTTCAGCGCCGCCCGGCCCTGGCGCAGCACGTCGTCGGCAGCGAGCTTGGGAAACAGCGCACGCGCTTCGTCGGGATCCTTCGGCGTCCCGCCCAGCGGCGTCAGGAAATCGAGGCCGAGCGCCGTGAAACCCGCCAGCGCCATCCGCCGCGTCACATCCTCTATATGCGGGTTGAGGCCGCGATTCTCGTGGATGACCAGCACGCCACCGCGGCGGCCGGCCGCCTTGGGCGCGACGAGATAGCCCCTGAGGGCGACACCATCGACGCTCGTCTCCAGCCGCTCGCTCGTCAGGCGGCCATCGTCGGGCGCGATCTGCTGGGCCTGGGCGTAATTCGGCTCGAGCACAGCGAGCGCCGCCTCGGCCGCCGTAGCGGACCCGGCCAGCACCATCAGCCGGTTGAAGAAGACCCGACGGTCGAGCGGCTTGTGGGTGTATTCGTCATAGAGTTCGACGATGCGACGATCGAGCGCCATGGCCATCTCCCGCTGCGACGAGGGCCACCCGCCCCGCCGCCGATCGCGCCAGCTTAGCCGCTCGCGCCCGCAGGTCACGGCCCGACACCGCGCATCGCGCCTTCGTGAAAGAGCGTCGCCCCGCTACTCAGCGACGATCTTGTAGCGCTGGCCCGGGACGAGGGCGCCGCCCCGCTCGATACCGTTCAGCACCATGAAGAGCTCCTGCGCCCGCTCCTGCTCCGGCATGCGCGCTGCCATGGTCGCCGGTGTATCGCCGGCGGCAGCCGTCACGATCCGCACCGTCACCGGCCGCACCGCCTGCGCCTCCTCCGGACTCAGCACCCGGAAGCCCGACAACAGCGCCCGCATCGGCCGCTCCGGATCGGCGCCGCCTTTTGCCGCGAGGATAAATCGATAGACGCGATTGCCCGCCTGCACGGCGGCGAGGCGGAAAATCCAGTCCGTGCCCTTGCCGACCGCGATGACACCCGGCTGGCCGGCGATCTCAAGCGGCTCGATCGCGCTCGTCTCGACACCCTCGATCCAGCCGGCGGCGACATAGGATTCCAGTGTCTGATCGGGCTTGAGCGTCACCGAGTCGAAGCGCAGCGCCTGCGCCCCGTTGGCGCTCAGCCCGATCACCATGTCGCGCGCCGCCTCGAGGCTGAAGCCCTCCGGCGCGGTGAAGCCGATCCGCAGCGCACTGTTGACGTAGCGCCGGCCCCGCACGACGCCGTCCCGCGATTCGTCGCCATAGGCGATGCCGTCGATCGCGGCGAGCCAGCGTCCGGCATCACGCTCGCCGAGGCCCGGCGCGCCGATCTGCCGGGCCGAGGCTGTGACGGCAGCGATCCGCTCAGGCGTCTGCGGGTGGCTGGAGAGCATGTCGAGCCGCTTGTCGTCGGCGGTCTGGTTCTGGCCGCTGTTGCGAAACGCGGTGTTGCGCCCCAGCGCCGCCAGGAAGCGACCGGCGCCATAGGGGTCGTAGCCGGCTCGCGCGATGGTCCGGACGCTGATCTGGTCGGCGTCGAGCTCCTGCTGGCGCGAGAACTTGGCGAGCGAGAGTTTCGACACGGCCTTGACCGCAGCGCCCTGCTGCGGATCGTTCAGCACCTGAGACACGACCTGGCTGACCAGCGCCGATTCCAGCTCGCGCTCCGCCCGCTCGACCGCATGCTGGGCGGTGACGTGGCCGATCTCATGGGCGAGCACGGAGGCGATCTCGGAGGTGTCGTTGGCCAGCGCCAGCAGGCCGCGGGTGACGTAGAGCCGGCCGTTCGGCAGTGCGAAGGCATTCACCGCCGGCGAATTCAGAATGGTGATCTCATAGGTGCCGATCCGGCCCTCGCCGGCCTTGGACAGACGCTGCACCACCTCGTCGAGCAGGGCGCGGGCGCGCGGCGCGCGATATTCGCCGCCGAAGGCCGCCAGAAGACGCTGATGCTCGCTTTCCGAGGCGCGCTGGATCGTGCTGACCCGCGGCGCGATCTCGCCGTCGGAGGCCTGCTGCGGCGGCAGCAGCACGCTCTGGTCGCCCGCGCAGCCGAGCAGCAGCAACGCCGGCAACGCCAGCGCGGCCATCCTGGCCCTCGGCCACCGATCCTGTCGCCAGAAGGCCCGCATGCGTCAGTCGATCAGGTCCAGAGCGAGCGGGGACGCCACGTCGAGCAGCAGGCCGTCCCGCCCCGAGAGGACGCCGCGCGCGCGCAAGCGTTTACCGCCGAGCCCGCTCGCGGTCCAGCCTGCGTCCTTCAGCTCGCGCCAAAGCGACTTCGACAGCACGATCGAGGCGGCCTCCCCACGCCGGCGCGAGAAATTGACATAGGTTCGCTGACCACGCTCCGCCACGGAGGCGACGCGCCCGGTCAGCAGGACCAGACGCCCCTCATGCGCCCGGAGCGCGGCGAGATCATGGCTGTCCAGCGCGATTTCGGCCGAGGACGCAGCAGGCACAGCCGGCGGGGGTTTCGCGTTGGCGGCGGCCTGACGGCGACGCGCTCCCGCGGCGAGCGCCGGCGGCGGCGTACAGCGGGCCGGGCGCGCCTCCGGCAACGCCATCGCGGCGCCCTCCGCGACGAGCGCCTCGGCCAGTCCGCGCGCCGGCTCCGCGCCGCTTTCAAAGAGCCGTGCGGGCAGGCGCCCCCAGCGATCCGCTTCGCCCAACAGCACGAGAGCGAAATCGGCTCCGCGCCGACGCAGCACGCCCGCGGCGAAGCGCTGCGCCTCCGCATCGTCCTGCCGCGGCGCCAGGCCGACGAGCCGCAGCCGGCGCCCATCCGCCAGCACCGGATCGCCGGCCTCGTCCACACCGGCGAGCCGCACCACCGGGCTGTCGGGCGACAGCTCCGCACAGCCATCCGCCGGCTCGGCGGCGGCCGCGAGCGCGGGCAGGAGCAGGAAAGCGGCAAGAAGAGGCTTCACCGTCATGCCGATTATGCTACACGGATCGACGCGCGTCCCGGTAGCTCAGCAGGATAGAGCAACGGTTTCCTAAACCGTAGGTCAGGGGTTCGAATCCCTTCCGGGACGCCAGATCTGCCGCTGCCGGCTCTCCCCCATCAGCCGTCTCACAGCTCGGACGTCCGCCCGTCTTCCTCGTCGCCACCATCACGCCAGGCGCCCGTCAGGGTAAGGCTCGCGCTGTAGATGACCCGCCCGCCCGCGTCGCGCACGCGGACAGCGAATTCGCGCTGATCGCCGTCGGGCAGAACCTCGCGGACCATGTCGGGCAGGGCATCGAGGGCGAGATAACGCGCCGCTTCGTCCCCCGTCAGCTCGACGCCGTCCTGGTCGATATGGGAGAAGCTGCCATCGGAGCTGTCGATATAGTAGCGGGGCATCTGGCAGCAATCTCCGGGCAGGGGCATCGGTTCCGTCAGCGCGGCATCCTGATCAGGTTGAGATAGGTCGGGTCGAACTGGGACATCCGCGCCAGCCCGTCGAAATCGAGGATGCTGACGGCGCTGCCCTTCCAAGACACAAGGCCGGTCGCCCGCAGATCCTGCAGCGTGCGGTTGACGTGGACGAGCGAGAAGCCGAGCGCGTCGGCCAGTTCGTTCTGCGGAACCGGAAACTCGAAGCGGCCTTCGCTGGCGAGCCCGACGGCCTCCAGCCGCAGATAAAGCTCGCAGATCAGATGGCCGAAATGGGCCGTCGCCGAGCGCCGCCCCGCAGAGGTGATCCAGGCGCGCTGAATGGCCCCGTCGACGACGGTGGACAGCCAGAGCAGCCGGCCGAGATGAGGCGATCGCTCCATCACCCGCAGCAGATCGCGATGCGGCACATAAGCCGCCTCGCAATCGGTGAGAGCGACGACGCTGTGGTCCATCACCTTCAGCAGAAAGGCATGGAGATCGACGAAGTCGCCGGGGATGTGGAGCGCGGTGATCTGGCGCTTGCCGTCATCGAGCAGCACCTCGCGCGCTGTGACGCCGCTCAGAACCACGCAGCTCTCGGTCGGTCGCGAGTGCTGCGCGACGAGTTCCTCGCCCTTGCGCAGCTGGCGGCGCCGGAAACTCAGCCCGTCGAGCAGCGCCGCCTCTTCGAGATCGATCTCGTCGCGCAGGGACAACGACGTGACGAGGGCGTGCAATGGTCCTGTCTTGCCCATCTCGGCCATGAGCGGTTCAACGCGGCGGCCGCGGCATCGTTCCCCGCGCAGCCGCAGCGACGATCAGGCCAAGGTCCGCGCCTTCGCCAGCTCCGCCTCCAGCAGCAGGATTCGCCTGTCGCGTTCCGCCAGCGCCGCCGCGACGTCTTTGGCGGGAATCAGCTGCGGAATGTGTTGCGGACAATTGGCGTCCCAGGCCGCGATCGTGAACAGCACCGCCTGCTCCGGCGTGCCCGCATAGCCTTCGGGCCGCAGCCTTTCGAGCAGGGCGGGATCGTCCTCGACCACCCGCGCCGTGCCCCAGATCTTGATCCGCTGCCGGCGCGCATGATCGATCAGGAAGATATGGGCCTTGGGGTTCTCGGAGAGATTGCCCTGGCTGACATATTGCCGGTTGCCGCGGAAATCCGCGAAGCCGAGCGTCCGCTCGTCGAGAACGCGCAGAAACCCGGCCGCCCCACCGCGATGCTGGATATAAGGCTGGCCATCGGCGCTGGCTGTCGCCAGGAAGAAGCTGTCGCGCCCGGCGATGAAGGCGGCCAGCTCCGGCGTGACCGTCGTCTTGAAGCCGCCGCGCTCTTCCATTCGACGATAACCGCCGCGCGAGCCCTTGCGCTGCTGCACCGCCTTGACGGCAGGAGTAAAGGCGACGTCGCTCGAAATCCTGTCTTGATCCATGACACCCTCCCTGGCCCCCACGCGATCGGCGGCCACGGCGAGAAAATGACAATTGCGCGCTGAGCGGATAATATGGTCAATCTGCACTTCATTATTGCGCCAGGCGGAGCAATTGATGGACCGCTTCGCGACATTGCAGGCTTTCGTCAAGGTCGCCGAGGCCAAAGGCTTTGCCCCGGCTGCCCGAGGTCTGGGCCTGTCTCCGTCCGCCGTCACGCGGCTCGTCGCTGCGCTCGAGGACCGGCTCGGCAGCCGCCTCCTCCAGCGCAACACCCGCGCCGTCACCCTCACCGACGAGGGCGAGCGCTATCTGCCGCTGGCGCGGCGCGTCTTGGCTGATCTCGACGAGGCGGATGCGTCATTGCTCGCGACGCGGGCCGAGCCGTCGGGCCGCCTCGTCGTCGCCGCGCCGCTCGCCTTCGGGCGCGCCCATGTCGGCCCGCTGCTCTCGGCCTACCTCTCGCGCCATCCCGCGGTGCAGGGGGAGTTGCGGCTCGGCGACCGCATCGTCAATCTCGTGGAGGACGGGATCGATCTGGCCGTCCGCATTGGCGATCTCGGCGATTCCAGCCTCAAGGCCAGGCGTGTCGGAGCGACGCGGCGCGTGCTGGTGGCCGCACCGTCCTATCTGGCGGCGCATGGCGAGCCGATCCGGCCGGACGAGATCTCGGCCCATCGCTGCATCCATTTCGCCGGCTTCAACGCAGTGCCCGAATGGGTGTTCGAGCGGCAGGGCCAGCGGCAGCGCATCGCCTTCTCACCGCGTTTCGTGACAAACGCCGCCGAAACGGCGGTTCAGCATGCCATCGACGGCGGCGGGCTGACGCTGGTTCTGGCCTATCAGGCGGCACCGGCGATCCGGGAGGGGCGGCTGCGCGTGCTCCTGCCGGACCATGAGCGTCCGCCCTCGCCGATCCAGATCGTCTATCCCTCGGCGCGGCTGCTCTCGGCCAAGGTGCGCGCCTTCATCGACATGGCGGCGCGTGAGACGCGCTGGTCCTTTCTCGACCTTGGCTGAAGCGATGGACGGCGCTGCGCTCAGAGCAGGCCGCCCTCCTCGACCGAGCGGATGCCGATGCGATCAACCGCGCCGCCGCCCGACGATCCCGTCTCGATGGCAAGTTCGCCGTTGCGGACGCGTAAGCGGATCGTCGGCGTGCCGTCGCCGCGCCAGTCGGCCGTCTCCCCGTCGTCCTCGTAGAGCTCGCCGGTCGCGCCCTCGACCAGCCCGCAGGTCAGGACCTCGCGCTCTGCGCTGATCCCCGTGGCATCGCCCAGCGGGATCAGCGCGCCCGCCCGCAGGAAGACCGGCAGCCGTCCGAGCGGCGCCGCGACGGTCGCCAGCTTGCCGCCTGCGAAATGCCGGCCATCATGCCCATCATACCAGCCGCCCGGATGAGCCGGCAGATAGACGATGCGCTGCGTCGCGCCTTCTTCCAGCACCGGCGCGACCAGCACGTCCGGCCCGAGCATGAAAGCGTCGTCGGTCCGCACGGCGGTCGCATCCTGCGGGAAATCCCAAAGCAGCGGCCGCACGGCCGGGATGCCGTCACGGCTGGCGCGCCACATCTGGGTGTAGAGATAAGGCATCAGCCGGTAACGCAGCGCGAGCGCCTGACGCACCTGCGGCACCATCTCCGGATACATCCAGGGCAGGTTGACCACGCCGTCGTCGTTCCAGGAGTTCATCACCATGCGCGGCCACAGCGCGCAGAATTCGTTGAAGCGCACGAAGAGCTCCGGCCCCGGCGTGGGCCCATGGAAGCCGCCGACGTCGTGGCCGATCGAGAACATGCCCGACAGGCTCATGTTGAGGCCTTGCGTCAGGTTGTAGCGCAGCGTCTTCCAGGCGGTCTCGTTGTCGCCGGACCAGGTCTGGGCATAGCGCGAGATGCCGGCGCAGCCGCCGCGGGTGATCGCATATTGCCGCTTGCCGGGCGCCCGCGCAGCCTGGGTCTCATGCGAGAGCTTGGTCATCAGCAGCGCCTGGGCGGGGCGCGCCAGCGCCTGCCGGAAGGGACGCCCGTCGCCGTCGCAGAGCGCGTCCTCGTCCCAGATCTCGTATTCGTTGTTGTCGTTCCAGACGACGGAGAAACCGTAGTCGAGCAGCGCCGTCTCGATCCCGTTGCGCCACCAGGCCCGGCCCCTGGGGTTGGTGTAGTCGAGATGGAAGCCCAACCCGTCCCAGAACTGCGCCACGGCCGGCTCGCCACTGTCGCCGTCCCGCACGAGGAAGTCGCCGGCGAGCGCCTCCTGCAGGCGCGGATGGTCGTCGAGCAGGCAGGGCTTGAGATTGGCGACGGTGAAGATGCCCGCCTCGTTCAGCCGGGTCATCGTCGCCTTGGGATCCGGGAACTTGTCGCGATTCCAGTTGAAGGCGTAGCGGCGATGGCCGATCTGCGTGTAGCCCGAGCCGAAATGGAACGAGTCGCAGGGGATGCGATGCGTCTCGAGCTTGCCGATGAAGTCGCTGATGCGGGCATCGGCATCGGGTGCATCCGCGATCGCCATCGAGGTCACGCCGAAGCCATAGGACCAGAGCGGCGCGAAGGCCTGCCCGCCGGTCAGCCAGGAGAAGCGCTTGACCACGTCCGGCACCATCGGCCCGGCCATCACATAGTAGTCGAGATCGCCGTCATCGCCTTTCCAGGAGCGGAACAGGCCGTGGTAATTGTCGAGCGTACAGCCGAAATCGACGCTGCCGGTCGAGAGGTTGTCGTAGAAGACGCCATGCGCGCCCACAGGCCCGTCGACGATGAAGAAGGGCAGCATCTTGTAGAGCGGGTCGGATAGCTCGGCATCGAAGCCGCAGGGATCGACCGCGTCGATCGCGAAACGCCGCCCCGTCCGGTCGAGCGGGCCGGCCTTGTCGCCCAGCCCGTAATGCCGCTCGGTGTAGTCGCGCGCCATGTAATGCGCGAGCGCGCCGGTGCGCGGCGACATCAGATAGGCCTGGGTCGTGCGGTCCTGCAGGAAAGGCTTGTCTTCCCCGGCGCGGAACCAGGCGATGCCGAAGGGCGAGAGCGTCACCTCGGCCGACAGCCCCGCCGTCGACAGCACGACCTTTCCATCGGTTTTGACGAGACTCGCCTGCGGGCAAGCGAAGCCTTCGAGGCTGTCGCGCGGGCGCCCCTCATAGGGCGGCTCCAGCCCGCCGGGCGCGATCGACCAGCCCCGGTCCAGCCGGTAGCCATCGCGCGGCTTCAGCGTCACGCGGCCGATATCGCCCTCCAGGATGCGGACGGCCAGCGTCGCCCCGAGGCCAACATCGAACAGGGCAGCTTCGCCGTCGCGGCCGAGATAACGGCCTTGCGTGAGGGCTTTCATGGGATGGTCTCCGAATCAGAAATTAAATCCGCGCCGTCGTCCCGGGCGACCGGAGGGAGACCCGGGACCCATTCCGGAACCTCACCTGCACGCGCTCCGGAATGGATCCCGGATCGGCGCCGCTGTGCGGCTTGTCCGGGGTGACGGTGTGTTTCCAAGACAGTCGATTCAACGGCGAACCGCCCGGCCCGCCTCGTCGAAGAGGTGGATCTGGGCCGCGGGCAGCGCGAGCTGGACGGTCTCGCCGCGCTGATGGGCGCTCTGGCCCTCCAGCTTGAGGGTGATCTGCGGCAGGCCGGGCGAGGCGCCATAGAGATAGCTTTCGCCGCCGAGACGCTCGACCAGTTCGATCGACAGCGGCAGACCCTCGCCCGACGCGAGCCGCACATGCTCGGGCCGGATGCCCAGCGTCGCGGCCGCGCCCGGAGGGACCGCCCCCGTTTCGCAGGCGATCTCGTGGCCATGTTCGCCGAGACGAACGACGCCCACCCGCGCCACGACACCGGGCAGGAGGTTCATCCGCGGCGAGCCGATGAAGCCCGCGACGAAGAGGTTGTCCGGCCGGTTGTAGAGCTCGAGCGGCGTGCCGACCTGCTCGATCCGGCCGCCCTGCAGCACGACGATGCGGTCGGCCAGCGTCATCGCCTCGACCTGGTCGTGGGTGACGTAGATCATCGTCCCGCCGATCTCGGCATGCAGCGCCGCGAGCTCCTTGCGGGTCGCGACGAGCAGCTCGGCATCGAGATTGGAGAGCGGCTCGTCGAACAGGAAGATCTTGGGGTCGCGCACGATCGCACGGCCGATCGCGACGCGCTGGCGCTGCCCGCCCGAGAGCGCACGCGGCTTGCGCTCGAGATAGTCGGTCAGCCGCAGCATCGCCGCCGCGCGCCGCACGCGCTGGTCGATCTCGCCGCGCGGCAGGCCCATATTCTCCAGCGCGAAGGCCATGTTCTTGTAGACGCTCATATGCGGGTAGAGCGCATAGGACTGGAACACCATGGCGAGCCCGCGCTCGGAGGCCGGCAGGCCGGTGACGTCGACGCCGTCGATCATGACGGAGCCGGCCGTGACCTCCTCCAGCCCCGCGATGACGCGCAGCAGGGTGGATTTGCCGCAGCCCGAAGGCCCGACGAAGACGACGAATTCGCCGTCGCTGACGGTGAGGTCGATGCCGTGCAGCACATGCGTGGCGCCGAAGGATTTGCGCACGCCGGAAAGGGTCAGGCCGGCCATGACTACTTCATTCCCGTATTGGCGATGCCGGTGGTGATGAACCGCTGCAGGAAGACGAATACCAGCGCGACAGGCAGCAGCGTCACCACGGTCATCGCGAGCAGGTAGTGCCACTGCGTCTGCAGCTCGCCCTGGAAGGCGTTGAGGCCGATCTGCAGCGTGTAGGATTCGGTCTTGGTCAGAACCGCGAGCGGCCAGAGGAACTCGTTCCAGCGCCACATCACCGAGAAGATCGCCAGCACGGCGAGTGCCGGCATCGCCAGCGGCATGACGATGCGCCAGTAGATCTGCCACTCGGAGGCCTTGTCCATGCGCGCGGCCTCGATCAGGTCGCGCGGGAGCGTCAGCATGTATTGCCGCAGCAGGAAGACGCCGGTCGGCGTCGCCGCGCCCGGCAGGATCACCGCCCAGAGCGAGTTCACCAGCCCGAGTTCGGTGATGACCAGATAGACCGGGACGAGGATGATCGTGATCGGAATCATCAGCGTGCCGATCACCATCAGCATCACGGTATTCTTGCCGCGGAATTCGTAGATCGACAGCGCATAGGCCGCCATCGAGTTGATGATCAGCGTGATGATCGTCGCCACCACCGTGACGAAGACGGAGTTCCACAGGAATCGCGTGAAGGCGAAGCGATCGAGCGGCTCGGTGTAGTTCTCGGTCGCGAGCTTGAACGCCCGCACCGGCGTGCGCCTGTCGATCGGCACGCGGATCACCTCCGCCGGGTTGGCGGGGTCGACCATCTGCGCCTGGATGCCGATGCGCCGCACCTGCGCCAGCACCCGCGTCGTGCCGTCCGGCATCGTCACCTCGAACAGCGGCAGCGGCTGGGGGTGGCCGGGGACCGCGACCTCCTTCTGCGACATCGGCAGCAGCGAGGGCGGGAATTCGAGCAGCCCGGCCTGCGTCTTGAACGAGGACAGGGCGAGCCAGACCACGGGCCCGAACATCAGCACCACGCCGAGCGCGAGATAGGCGTAGGCCGCGACATCGGTCCAGTGCCAGCGGCCGGGCTTGCGGCGCGCCGTGGCGAGGCGGGTCACGAGGCTCATGCCTCACCTCTGCGGCGGCTCGCGGCGAGCTGGGCCAACGTCAGCGCGAAGAGAACGACCCCGAGCACGACGGAGGCCGCCGCGGCCAGCCCGAAATTCTGGACCTGGTTGGAGAAGGCCGTCTCGTAGATGTAGTGGACCACCATCAACGTCGCGGTGCCGGGCCCGCCGCCGGTGAGGACGAAGACCTCGTCGAAGGTCTGCACGCCTTTGATCAGCGCCAGCACGATCACGACGATCATGTTGGGCCAGAGCAGCGGCAGCGTGATGCGCCAGAACACGCGCCAGCGCGGCGTCGCGTCCATCTCGGCCGCCTCGTAGAGATCGGCGGGGATGGCCTGGAGACCGGCGAGCAGGATCAGCGTGTAGAAGCCCATATGGGCCCAGACCGAGACGAAGACGACCCAGAACATCGCCCAGCTCGGATCGACCAGGAACAGGATGCGCTCGCCGCCGAGCGAGGTGATGCCCGCATTCAGGAGGCCGTCGCGCTGCAGGATCCATTTCCAGGTCAGCGCCACGACGACGGGCGAGAGCAGAACCGGGAAGAAATAGACGGCGCGAAAGAAGCCGCGCGCCTTGATCTTCATGTTCAGCACCACCGCCGTCACCAGCGAGAACAGCACCATCGCCGTCACCTGGAAGACGGTGAAACGGGCCGTGTTGGCGACGCCGCGCCAGAAATGGTCCTCGCGGCAGGAACCGGGATCGAGGAAGGAGCCGCAGTCGAACAGATAGGCGTATTGCTGCGCCCCGACATAGGGCCGCTGCGAGGGAAACAGCTCCGTGCCGCCGGTCACCGAGAAAACGACGTTGATGATCAGCGGCAGGAAGACGAACAGGCCGAAGAAGCCGATATTCGGCAGGAGGAAGACATAGGCCATCCGCCGCTCGCCGATGAGACGCTGCAGCGCGCTCATCGGCCAGTCGACGAGCCGCATCAGCAGGGACAGCGGCACGGCGAAGAGGCGTGCGGCGCCGCGAGGCGCCGCCGTATCGGCGGAGGCCATGCGGGCTTACTTCTTGTTGCGCTCGGCGATCTGCTGC
This sequence comes from Methylobacterium sp. CCH7-A2, assembly GCF_001557075.1. Classification (NCBI taxonomy): domain Bacteria; kingdom Pseudomonadati; phylum Pseudomonadota; class Alphaproteobacteria; order Hyphomicrobiales; family Methylobacteriaceae; genus Methylobacterium; species Methylobacterium sp. CCH7-A2. The sequence goes on along the minus strand of NZ_LSKN01000069.1, from coordinate 2,578 downwards.
TCGACGTCCGAGGCGATGCGCTTATAGGCCTCGTCGAGGCTGGTCTCGCCCGAGATCGCCTGGCCCACCCGGCTGATCGCCGCATTGAAGATGATGCGGTTGTTGACGTAGCCCTGCAGCTTGTAGGCGACGGGCGAGAGGTTCGCGACCTGGTCGGAGAAGACCTTCAGCGCGGCCTTGGCCTGGGCGCTGGCGTCCTTGTAGTCGAGGCCCTTGGCGGCAATGCCGAGATGGCCCGGCACGAACAGCGAGCGGGCATAGAACTCGCTCAGGACGGGCTCGCTGGCGAGATACTCCATCACCTTGGCGACGGCCTCGGGGCTCTTCGTCGCCTTGATCGCGACGAGGCCGGCGCCGCCCGGCATGCCGGTGCAGGCGGCCGCGCCGCAGGGCGAGGGCGCCGCCACCCAGTCGAAGGCGTTGCCGACGGTCTTGTCGAACTGCGCGATCTGCCAGGAGCCCGAGACATACATCACGACCTGGGCGTTCTTGAATTCGTCATTGGCGCCGCGATAGGCCGCGCCGGAGACCGAGCCCCAGAGCTCCTTGGCCATGACGCCGTCCTTGTGCCAGTCGAGCACGCGCTGCGCCGCGCGCTTGAAGCCGTCGTCGATCACCGCCGGCTCGCCCTTGGCGTCGAAGACCTGCGCGCCCTCGGAGATGGCGAGACCGAAGAAGCGGTGGCCGGAGCGATCCATCGCGATCGGGAACGGCGCCTGCACCTTGGTCGCGACCGCCTTGGCGGCCTTGGCCCAGTCGTCCCAGCTCGCCTTGGCGCCGGGCATGGCGATGCCGGCCTGCTCGAACAGCGTCTTGTTGACGAGCGGCCCGGTGACGGTGAGCTGCGTCATGAAGCCGGTGATGGCCTTGTCGTCGCCGGCCGGCCGCATCCAGGGCAGGAACGGCCCGAAATTCTTGTCCCAGTAGGCGGCGTCCTTGAGATAGGGCCGCAGATCCAGCGCATAACGGGCGATGCCGCCGAGATCGACAACGCGGGCGATGTCGGGACCCTGGCCGGAGGCGAGCTGGACGGGCAGGTTCTCGGTGATCGCCTTGTAGGGCACCTGGTCGAGGACGACCTTGATGTCCTTGTTCTGCGCCTCGAAGCGCTTCAGCAGGTCGGAAACGACCTCGCCCTCATTGCCGTCGGAATACCAGGCGATGCGCACCGTGGTCTGCGCCTGGGCGGCGCCGGCGATGAGGCTCGCGCCGAGCGCGAGCGCGGACAACCAGTGTTTGCTCTGCATGTGCGTCCATCCCTGATCGTTGGCGGCGCCTCTCGGGCGCTCTGCCCAAATTAAGGCAAACGTTTGCCTTGCTTGTCAACGCGAGAAATCTGCATGATGGATTCAAGACGCCGCCCGAACCGGCGTCCCTGCCACGGACCCATGACGACCAGACCCGCCCGCGCCGAAACGCCCCTCGCCTCGCTCGCCACCGTCGCCCGCGCGGCGGGCGTCTCGGTCGCGACGGTCTCACGCATCGTCAACGGCAAGCGCGGCCGCGCCTCGGCCGAGACGGTGGCCCGCGTCGAACAGGCGGTGGCGAGGCTCGGCTATCGCCCCAACCCCGTAGGCCGCGCGCTGAAGCAGCGGGCGAGCCGCGTCGTCGCCCTGCTCGCGCCCAATCTCGACAACCCGGCCATGGCGGCGATCGCGGTCTCGACCGAGGCCGCGCTGCGCGACGCCGGCTACGTCACCATCCTCTGCGACACCCATGACCGGGCGGAGCTGCAGGACGAATATCTCGCCGCCATGCGCAGCCAGTTCGTCGCGGGCTATGTCATGGTCAGCGCCGTCGCGAGCCGGGGCCTCGAGGCCACGCTGCGGCGCGGCGACCCCATGGTCTTCGTCGCCCGTCGCAGCCCGCTCGGCGGCGGCGCCTTCGTCGGCATCGACGACCGCGCCGCGGGGGCGGAGGCCGCCGACCATCTGCTCGATCGTGGCGTCGCGCGCCCGGCCGTGCTGATGGCGGCGCAGAACGCCTCCAGCACCGGCGAGCGCGCGGCCGGTTTCATCGCCCGGCTCGAGCAGCGCGGGCTCGCGCCGCAGGAGATCCGCCGCGCCAGTGCCCAGGGGCTGAACCATATCGAAATCGGCTATGCCGCCGCGCGGGCGCTGGTCGCGGAGGGCGGCTGGCCGCAGGGCCTGTTCTGCGTCAGCGACCTGATCGCCTACGGCGCCTATCGCCTCGCGAGGGAGGCCGGTGTCGCGGTGCCCGGCGACTGCCGGATGGTGGGGGTCGACGGCAACGCGATCAATGCCTGGCTGGCGCCCTGGCTCACATCGATCCGTATTCCGTACGAGGCCTTCGGCGGGCATATCGTCGCCCAACTCGGCCAGCTCTGGGGCGGCGGCACGGGCTCCCATGTCCATGTCCGGCACGGCCGCATCGGCGACGAGCCGCCAGCCGCCTGAGACGACAGACAGCACAGCGGAAGACATGGACTGGGAAGTTTGTGCGTCCGGCTGACCGGAGAGCCAGGCCGGACCGGATCATATCACGGTCAACAGACTGGGAGATAATGGCGCGCCATTCAGGATAAAACTGCGAACACTTATGTATTTGAAATATCGAT
>NZ_LSKN01000068.1:0-34564 GCF_001557075.1 Methylobacterium sp. CCH7-A2 | reverse complement strand
CGCGGCAGGCTTCCGCCCCCTCGAAGGCGGCCATGCGCGCTTCCAGCATCGCCACGGTCGGGTTCGAGAAGCGGGCGTACTGGAAGCCCGGGTCCTTGTTCAGGAAGCGCGCCTCGGCCTGCTCGGCGCTGTCATAGACGTGGCCCTGCGTCAGGAAGAGGGCCTCGGAGGTCTCACCGAACTGCGAACGCAGCGTGCCGGCATGGACGAGACGGGTTTCGGGGTGGAACCCGACCGTCCGCTCGGTTCTGTTGGACATGACGAAAACTCCGAAGCGTTCTTTTTACAGAACCCCGCCTAACATCGGCATCGGCATCGGTAAAGAAAAAGACGACGGAGCCCACCGCTTCGGAGAATGATTTTCTCCGTGCGAGGCAGGAACGTCAGCCCCGCGCCAACGGTGTCAGGAAGCCGGTCAGATCGGAGGTGACATGGTGGACATGGCCGGCCTCGACCGCCGCCTGCTCCCAGGCCTCGCGGAAAGGGTCGGGCGTCTGCGGGATGATCAGCACGGTCTTCATGCCGAGTTCGCTCGGCACAAGGAGGTTCTTCTCGATGTCCTCGAACATCGCGGCGCGGCCGGGATCGACGGCATGCTTGGCGAGGAACAGCTCGTAGGTCGAGCGTTCGGGCTTGGGCGTGAAGCCGGCCGCGACGATGTCGAAGACATCCTCGAAATGGTCGATGATGCCGAGCTTGCCGGCGACGTTGCGTGCATGAGCGACGGAGCCGTTGGTCAGGATCAGCTTGCGCCCCGGCAGCGCCGCAATCGCCGCTCCGAGCGCCGGATCGGGCTCGAGCAGGCTGAGGTCGACATCATGGGCGAAGTCGAGGAAATCGTCCGGCTCCACCCCGTGCTCGGCCATCAGCCCGTTCAGCGTCGTGCCATAGCGATGGTAGTAGTAATTGCGCAGCGCGTGGGAGGAGAGCCCGTCGAGCCCGAACAGCTCCTGCAGGAACAGGGTGATCCGCTGGTTGACCTGCGGCCAGACCTGGCTCTCATGCGAATAGAGCGTGTTGTCGAGGTCGAAGATCCAGTGATCGACATGCGCGAAAGCCTCGATCTGGAGCGGAGGCGTCGCGACGGGTGAAGCGGCGTTCGTGGTCATCGTGGTCTTGCGCCAGGGCGGCTCCGGGATGTGGGGCTGCGAGCCTGACATGCAAGTCCTCACGCTCTCCTTACCAGCCGATCAGCTTGGGCAGCCCCGTCGCGAGACCGGGAATCAGAAAGACGATCAGCACCGCCAGGATCTGCATCCCAACGAAGGGAATGACGCCGCGATAGATATCGGCGGTGCTGACCTCGGTCGGCGCCACGCCGCGCAGATAGAACAGGGCCCAGCCGAAGGGCGGCGTCAGGAACGATGTCTGCAGCATCACGCAGATCAGCGCCGCGATCCAGACCAGGTCCGTTCCCGCGTTCTGGAAGACCGGCAGGAAGAGCGGCACGGCGATGTAGCAGATCTCGATCCACTCGATGAAGAAGCCGAGCACGAAGACGATCGTCAGCATGAACCAGACATCGGCGCTGGTCCCGCCCGGCAGGATCGCGAACAGATCCTCGACCAGCCTTTCGCCGCCCAGCCCGCGAAAGGCGATGGCGAAGATCTGGGCACAGATCAGGATGAACATCATCTGCGCGGTGATCTTGGTGGCATCGTAGACGGCCTCCCTGATGATCTTCAGCGAAAAGCGGCCGCCGATGGCCGTGACGAGCAGGGAACCGAGCGCGCCCATGGAGGCGGCTTCCGTCGGCGCGGCGACGCCGCCGATGATCGAGCCGAGCACGCAGCCGACAAGCCCGAGCGGCGGGAGCGCCACCCGCAGGAGCTTGGTCAGCAATTCGCGCCGGCCCATGGCGTCGCGCTCGGCCTGAGGCACGGGCGGCACCATGTCCGGACGCACCAGCCCGAGCCCGAGGAGATAGGCGATGTAGATGGCTGACAGCAGGAGGCCCGGCAGCACGGCGGCTGCGAACAGCGTGCCGACCGACTCGTTCATGATGTCGGCGAGCAGGATCAGGATCAGGCTCGGCGGAATTATCTGGCCCAAGGTGCCCGAGGCACAGATGACGCCGCAGGCGAGGCCCCTGTCATAGCCGCGCTTCAGCAGGCTCGGCAGGGTCAGCAGCCCAAGCGTGACCACGGTGGCGCCGACGATGCCGGTCGTCGCGCCCATGACGATGCCGACCAGGATGATGCCGACGCCGAGCCCGCCTCGGGTATTGCCGGCCAAATGGCCGACCACCTCCATCAAATCTTCGGCCAGCCGCGATTTTTCCAGCATCACGCCCATGAAGACGAAGAGCGGGATGGCGAGCAGCGTATAGCCCGCGACGACGCCGTAGATCCGGCTCGGCAAGAGATTGAACAGGCCTGCGCCGAAGCCGAGATAGCCAAAGACGAAACCCGACAGCGCCAGCGTCAGAGCGACCGGAAAACCGACCATGAGGAAGCCGAAAAAGGCGACCAGCATCGCGATCGCGTAGATCTCGTTCATCGGCACGGGGAAGGGCTTTCCAGACGGCGGGAGGGTATAGGGTGCCAGGGATGGCCGGTCATCGCCGGCTCAGGCAGCGAGGCGACGCAGTCGCGCTAGATGGCGCAGGCTTTCGGCAAGCATCTGGAGCAGCAGCAGGGCGAAGCCGAGCGGCAACAGGCTCTTCAGCGCCCAGCGATAGGGAATACCGCCCGGATTGGCCGAACCTTCGCCCTGCGCATAGGACTGCCCGACATAGCGCAGACTGAGCCAGATGATGATGCCGGTCAGCGCGGTGAAGGCGAGCGCGCAGCCGAGATCGATCACAGCCTTGGTGCGCTCGCCGAAGCGTGCGTAGAGGATGTCGACCCGGACATGGTCACCATGCAGCAGCGCGAAGGACATACCGAGCAGGCAGATCGGCACGAAGAGGTGCCATTCCAGTTCCTGCGCCCAGACCGAGCCGAGCGAGAATCCGTAGCGGAGCAGGACATTGGCCGCCATCACCAGGACGAGTGCAAACAGGCACCACGCACCGAGGCGACCGCCGACATCGACGACCCGCTCGAGACGGGCCGCCGCCTGTTCCAGCCGGCTCATCAGAGCCTGACCTTGCTGTGGTAGACGCCCTCCGACAGAGCGGTCCAAGGCTCGTATTTCGCCTTGAAGGCGAAGTAGCTGTCATGGACCTTCTTCGCCACCGGGTCCTTGGCGATCGCCTCTTCCAGCACCTTCCCCGTGATGTCGCGCAGCGAAGCGACGACCGCGTCAGGCAGCGGCGCCGCGATGACACCCTGGTTCTTGACGAGGTCCTCGAAGGCTTCGGAGTTGTTCTTCTGGCACCAGGCCTCGCTCACGCCATTACAGGCATCGGCCGCGCTGGTCACGATCGCCTGGAGGTCCTTGGGCAGGCTGTCCCAGGCCTTCTTGTTGATGACGAGTTCGGAGACGGTCGCGGTCTCGTGCCAGCCGGTCGTGTAGTAATATTTCGCGACCTTCTGAAGCCCGAGCTGGCGATCGAGGAAGGGGCCCACGAACTCGGCCGCATCGATGACGCCGCGCTCCAGCGCCGGGAAGATCTCGCCACCGGGCAGCAGGCGCACATCGACGCCGAGCTGCTGGTAGACCCGGCCGGCGAGGCCGGGAATGCGCATCTTCAGCCCCTTGAAATCCTCGATCGTCTGGATCGGCTTGCGGAACCAGCCGGTCATCTGCACGCCCGTGTTGCCGCAGGGCAGCGGCACGAGGCCGAAGCGGTCATAGACCTCGCGCCAGAGCTGGAGACCGCCCCCCTCATAGAGCCAGCCATTCATGCCCTGGAAGTTCAGGCCGAAGGGGACGGCGGTGAAGTACTGCGCGGCGAAGCTCTTGCCGGTCCAGAAATAGGAATTGCCATAGTTCATCTCGACGGTGCCGGCGGAGGCCGCGTCGAAGCCCTCGAAGGCCGGGACGAGTTCGCCTGCGCCGAAGAACTGGATCTTGAGCCGACCGCCGGACATGTCGTCGATGCGCTTGATCAGGTCGGTGGCACTGCCGGGTCCGACGGAATAGAAGGCCGCGCGCGAGCCATAGGCGCTGGTCATCTTCCAGCTGAAACGGCTCTGCGCCCGCGCGACGGCCGGCGCGGCGATCGTGGCGGCCGCGGCCAGCCCACCTGATTTCAGCAATGTCCTGCGGTCCATTCTCGCTCTCCACGCTTTGCGGTTCGCAAGGCGGCCAGCAAGCGCTGTGCCATCGCGAGGCGGCAGCCGGATCACAGATTGGTCAGGGCAGGCGAACGGCAGGCGCGTGTCCAACGAAAAGCCCCGCCTCGATGGGAGGCGGGGCGGGAGCCGGGCGGCTGTGGAAGCTCGCAGTCAGCGGCGGATGATGGTACCCGAGCCGGTGTCGGTGAAGAGCTCGATCAGAGCCGCATGCGGCACCTTGCCGTCGAGGATGACGACGGCCTCGACGCCCTTTTCCAGCGCGTAGATGCAGGTCTCGATCTTCGGGATCATGCCGCCCGAGATCGTGCCGTCGGCGATCAGGCGGCGGCACTCCTCGACCGTCAGCTCCGGGATCAGCTGCTTGTCCTTGTTCAGCACGCCGGGCACGTCGGTCAGCAGCAGCAGACGCTTGGCGTTGAGCGCGCCTGCGATGGCGCCGGCGAAGGTATCGGCATTGACGTTGTAGGTCTGTCCGTCGGCTGCGGCGCAGACCGGGGCCAGCACCGGGATCAGCTCCGCCTTGAGCACGGAATCGAGGACGGAGGTGTCGACGCGATCCGGCTCGCCGACGAAGCCGAGATCGAGGATCTCCTCGATCTTGGAATCCGGATCGACGACGGTGCGGGTCACCTTGCGGGCGGTGACCATGTTGCCGTCCTTGCCGCAGAGGCCGATCGCCTTGCCGCCCTCGCGGGAGATGTAGCCGACGATCTCCTTGTTGACCGATCCGGCGAGAACCATCTCGACGACATCGACGGTCGCCGCGTCAGTGACGCGCAGGCCCTGCTTGAACTCGGATTTGATGCCGAGCTTGTCGAGCATGCGGGCGATCTGCGGGCCGCCGCCATGGCAGACGACCGGCTTCAGGCCGGACTGCTCGAGCAGCACGATGTCCTCGGCGAAATCCTCGGCGGTCGCGGCATCGCCCATGGCGTTGCCGCCATATTTGATCACGATGATCTCCTGATCGTAGCGCTGCATGTGCGGCAGCGCCTGGACGAGCAGGTCGGCGGCCTGCGACGGCGTCAGATGGGCGGCGGGATTGATCATCGGTCGAGGCTCCGCGACGGCGCGCGAGGCATCCGCGCCGGGTGCGGCTTCTAGAGGAAGAAGCTGGCGCAAGGAAGCGGGCAAACGACGCGCATTCAGCTGCGGCGCGCGGCCTTCCGGATCGCCTCGGCCATCCTCGCCCGCCAATCCGCCCCTTCGTTACGATAGGCCTCGATCAGGCTGGGTTCGAGACGCAGCGTCACGACCTGCTTGGCCGCGTCGAGCCGCGGCCGGCCGGGACCGCGCGTGAGCGCGCCCTGGGCCGGACGGATCACCTTATCCCCGATCGCAAACTCGGCGCGGGCGATCTGGTCGTCGGTCCATTCCGGCCCATCATCGGGGTCAACGAAGGGCCGGGAGGACACGCTGTGCTTCGCGTTCATGACAATGCCTCATCGAAATCACATGTCGCGCCTCGCCGCGCGGTGTCCAGACCACCATCACGAGACGGCCGGCAAGGAGTCCGTAAGTCAGGAAGCGCTCTTCGCCATAATCGAACCGATCGTCTTGCAGGGTCAGAATCGGCCCGGCAAAAAGGATCGCCGCATCGGCGAAATCGAGTCCGCGCGCTTCCAATGTCGCGTCACGTTTCGCGTCGTGGAAGGTGATCTTCACAAGAACCGATTATGTGGCCCGGTTGGCGGAAAGTCAATTTCCGTATTACGGAAATAGCATCAGCCGCGCTTTGCAAATAGTGCCGACACCGCCAGCACGAGCCATCCACCCAGCATCCCGAAACCTCCGATCGGAGCGGCGCGAGGAAACAGCGCCTCGCCGGCAAAACCGCGCCGCGACAGGTCGGCTGCGAAGAGCGCCACGCCCGCGACGATCAGCGAGAGCGCAATCCGCGCCATGAGATCGGAGAGGAAGCCGGCCTTGCGAGCAGCGGTCGCGCCGAAGACCAGGGAGGCATGGAACAGCAGCATCTGGCTGGCGGTCTGGACGTTGCTCGTGCCCGTGACATGGGCAGCGGCGGCGAGCAGGCCGACGCCGGCCAACCCCATCAGCGCGGCCAGGACGAGGTGAATCTTCGCTGCGGTCATCCAGGCCCCTGGGCTGCGCGCCGCGACGACGGCACGCAGCCTCGATGCGGGCGGCGGCGGCCCGGCGTCAAGCGCAGCCGGCAGCGGCCCGGTGACGCGCCGCGCGCCTCACTGCGCGTCGAACCAGAGCTTCCATTGCGGCACGGCGGTGGCGAAGGTGCCACGATGGCTGGTGTCGCCGGTCGGCACGGCCTCGACCTTGTCGTTGCCGATCGCCTTTTGATAGGTCATCGGCAACTGCCCGATCTCGATGCGGATCGCCTCGTCGGTGAGCCCGTAATAGGTCCGCACCGGTGTCCTGATCACCCAGCGATAGGCGTTGGTTTCCGCCACGAGCCGACCATAGGCGGACTTGGCGAAAAACTGCGGATCGAAATATTCCGGGCGGATGAGCTTGCGCAGGTCGGTCGGCACGGCGGCCGGATCGAAGGGTTCGCGATAATAGGCCTTGCGCGAGATCTCGAAGGTCTCGTCGGTCAGGAGCGAGCGGGCCAGGCCCGGCATGTTGTGATAGTTCTCGAAGGAGAACACGTTGAGGATGAAGATCGTCGTGATCCAGTTCGCGTCGATCTTGCGCGGGAAGTTCAGGAAGCCGTTGAAGGCGGCGAAGGCGTCCGCCGGCGCACTGGCGGTGGTCGCGGCCTTGACCGGCATTCCGACCGCCTCGAGCTTTTCCAGCATGGCGAGCGTAACGAAGCCGCCCTGCGACCAGCCGCTGAGGAAGAGCTTGCTGTCCGACAGTTTGAGATCGGCGAGCACGGAGCGGCTGGCGAGGACCATGTCGTAGGTCGCCTGCTGGTGGCTGCCCTTGACGAGGTAGCCCTCGGGTTCCTTGGAAGCACCCATGCCGAAATAGTCCGCGCCGATGACGAGATAGCCCTGCCCCGCGAACTGGGCGATCATGAGCTGGGTCTCGGGCGACTGCTCGGGGAAGGACGGGACCTGTTCCTTTCCGTAGACCGTGCCGTGCTGGTAGGAGACCATCGGGAAGACGGTGTCCGCCGTGTCCGGCACGGCGAGGAGCCCTGTCGCCGAGATCGGCCGGTTACCCTGCTCCGGCACCACCGAGGGATAGGTGACGCGGTAGAGCTTCACGGCATTGCGCGCCGGGGTGTAGTTGACGGTGATTCCGGCGAATTTCGGCGTGTCCGTGGTCAGGATCTGGTTCAGCTTCGCCACGTCCCAGCGCCCGATCAGCTCGTACTGGACGCCGGAGGCGACCTTAACCGCCGCGGCCGGAGCAGCCGGTGTCGGCGCCGGTGCGGCCGGCTGGGCCCGAAGCGGCGCGGCGAGGACGAGGGCCGTCGCGAGGGCGGCGACGAACGCGGACAGGCGGATCGAAAACGGCATGATGGCTCCCCAGCCGACCGGTATCGACGGGCCATGATGGTCCGCCGTCGCCCCGGCTCGCGCGCGATCCTGCATAGCGGCTGTAAAGATTTGGTGGCGCTCGCTGTCCGGGAGGCTCAGCCGCGCTCCGCCAGCACCCGTCCGACGGCGGCGCGCAGTTCCGGGATGCCGAGGCCCGTCTCGCTCGAGGTCAGGAGCACCTCGGGGAAGGCGGCCGGGCGACGCTTGATCTCGTCATAGGTCGCTTCCAGCATGAACTGCTGGTCGCTCTTCTTCAGCGCGTCGCCCTTGGTCAGCACGACCTGGTAGGACATCGCCGCCTTGTCGAGCGTCTCGAGGACGGCGTTGTCGACGTCCTTGAGTCCGTGGCGGGCGTCGATCAGCAGATAGACCCGCATCAGATTGGGCCGGCCACGCAGGTAGTTGTGGATCAGGTTGGTCCAGGCGGCGACCTTGGCACGCCCGACCGCGGCATAGCCGTATCCGGGCATGTCGACGATGGTCAGGCGCTCATCGGCGCCGACCTGCCGGAAGAAATTGAGCTGCTGGGTGCGCCCTGGCGTGTGCGAGGTCCGCGCCAGCGCATTGCGGCGCGTCACGGCGTTGATCAGGCTCGATTTGCCGACATTGGAGCGGCCGGCGAAGGCGATCTCCTGGCCGACCATCGGCGGCAGGTCGTCGATATGGGTCGAGGCCCAGACGAAGTCCCACGGGCCCTCGAAGAGCTTGCGGGCGGCCTCGATCTCGTCCTCGGTGAAGGGCGTCGTCATGCTGGTGGTCATGGCGTTACGCCTACACGGCCCGACGCAGCGCGTCGATGTCGGCGCCTGCAATCGCGGCGAGATTGCGGGCGATCTTGTCGGCCTCCCAGTCCCACCAGCGGATCGCCAGCAACTCCGTGACGACGTCGGCGGGAAAGCGCATCCGCATGGCGCGGCCGGGATTGCCGGCGACGACAGCATAGGGCGGCACGTCCTTCACCACCTGTGCGCGGGTGCCGATGATCGCCCCGTCGCCGATGGTGACGCCCGGCATGATCACCGCCTCCCGGCCGATCCAGACATCGTTGCCGATGGTCATGTCGCCGCGGCCGGGCCATTCTGCGCGTGGCGCGGCGCCCTCGACACCGAAGAGGGCGAAGGGATAGGTCGAGAAGCCGCCAGTGGGATGGTTCGCGCCGTTCATGACGAATTGTGCGCCCTGAGCGATCGCGACGAAGCGGCCGATCACCAGCCGGTCGCCGACATCCTCGAAATGGTAGCGCACGCAGCGGGCAACGAAATGCTCGGGGCCGCGGGAGTCGTCATAGTAGCTGTAGTCGCCGACCTCGATCAGCGGGTGATCGACGATCGCCTTCAGGAAGGCGGTGCCCTTCCAGCCGGGGACGGGATGGCGCGTGAGGGGGTCTGGCAGCGGCATCGGCACCAAAGCGAAGGGCGGGGAAATCCCCGCCCTCGCCAGCTCACTTCTTGTTGCTGTTGGCCGGCTTGGCCGGGGCTGTGACGGGCGCCGGCTCGGGCTTCTTGCCGAACATCGCCTTGATGTTGTCGAAGAGCTCGATCTTCACCCCGTGCTTGCGCATGATGTAGCCCTGCTGCAGCACCGAGAGCAGGTTGTTCCAGCTCCAGTAGATCACCAGGCCGGCCGGGAACGAGCCGAGCAGGAAGGTGAAGAACACCGGCATCCAGGTGAACATCATCTTCTGGACCGGATCCGGCGGCTCCGGGTTCATCTTCATCTGCACGAACATCGTGATGCCCATGATGATCGGCCAAAGGCCGAGATGCAGGATCGCGGGCGGCGTGAAGGGCAGCAGGCCGAAGAGGTTGAACAGGTTCGTCGGGTCCGGCGCCGCCAGATCGCGGATCCAGCCGAAGAACGGCGCATGGCGCATCTCGATGGTGATGAACAGGATCTTGTAGAGCGCGAAGAAGATCGGGATCTGCACCAGCACCGGCCAGCAGCCCGCCAGCGGGTTGATCTTCTGCGTCTTGTACAGCTCCATCAGAGCCTGCTGCTGCTTCATCTTGTCGTCGGCGTAACGCTCGCGCAGCGCCAGCATTTCCGGCTGCAGCGCCTTCATCTTCGCCATCGAGGCGTAGGATTTGGACGCGAGCGGGAAGAAGATGCCCTTCAGGATCAGCGTGACGATCAGGATCGCGACGCCGAAGTTGCCGACATGCTTGAAGATCCAGTCGAGCAGGAAGAACATCGGCTTGGTGAAGAAGTAGAACCAGCCCCAGTCGATCATCAGGTCGAAGCGCTTGATGCCGAGATTGGTCTCGTAGCCGCTGATCGCGGCGACTTCCTTGGCGCCGGCGAAGAGGCGCGCCGTGCTGGTGGCGCTGGCGCCGGGGGCGACCGTCACGGCCTCCGACAGGAAGTCGGCCTGATAGGTGCGTGCCGCGCCGGTCTGCACGGAGGAGAAGCGGCCGTCATATTTGCGCGACTGGTCGGGCACGACCGCCGCGGCCCAGTATTTGTCGGTGATGCCGACAAAGCCGCCGACAGCGTCCTTCCAGACGCGGCCATTCGTGCCCGGCGAAAGCAGCGGCTCCTTGTCGACATGGTCATAGGTGAATTCCTGCAGGCCGTGATCGCCGACATAGCCGATCAGGCCTTCGTGCAGGACGTAGTAGCCCAACGTCGCGGGCCGGCCATGGCGCACGACCTGCGCATAGGGGAACAGGCTGACGGGCGCGGCGCCCTTGTTCTCGACCTCGTCGCGGATCTGGAACATGGCGTTGTCGTCGACCGTGACGACGCGGCGGAAGAGCAGGCCCTGGCCGTTGTCCCAGGTCAGGGTCAGCGGCTTGGCCGGCGTCAGCACCTGGGCGTCCGCCGTCCAGACGGTGGTCGCGTTCGGCAGCGAGACGTTCGCCCCCGGCGCGGCGACCCAGCCGAAGTCGGAATAATAGCCGTTGGGACCGCCGAGCGGCGACAGCAGCACGATGATCGGGCTGTTGGGATCGACCGTCTCGCGATAGGCCTTGAGCGAGACGTCGTCGAGGCGCGCGCCCGTCAGGGAAAGGGAGCCGGCGATCTTCGGCGTCTCGATCCGAACGCGCGGGCTCTGGGCCAGGGCCTGGTCGCGGGTCAGGACCGCACCCGTGGCAGGCGCGACAGCGGGGGCAACAGTCTGGCCCGGCGCGGCGCCGGGAACCGGGGCGGCGCCCGGAGCGGGAACCGGCGCCGTCTGGCTCTGGGCCTGCTGGTTCTGCTGCGCGATCTGCTTCTGCTTCTCCATCTGCGGCACGCCGTAGAAGTACTGCCAGCCGAACAGCACGACCACGGAGAGCGTGATCGCGAGAAGCAGGTTGCGGTTGTCTTCTTTCATCATGATCGGGAACAGATCTCGCTGACGCCGCGTCGGGCTTAGGGGATTCAGTCGTTCTGGGGGCCGGGCGGGCGCTCGCCGCCCTTGCCCCGCGTCTTGCCCGCCGCGGGTCCCGGAGCCGGGCGCGGACGGCGCCCCTGGCCCTGCGGGCGGGCGCGCTCGATCGCAACCGACAATTCGCCCACCAGCAGATCGAAGGGCGCCGTCAGCGTCTCCGGACGGGCGACGACGACAATGTCGCAGGGTCGCTGCGCCTGCGGGCCGAGGGCCTCCAGGGCGGCGGCGCGCAGGCGCCGCCGGATGCGGTTGCGGATGACGGCGTTGCCGGCCTTGCGGGAGGCGGTGAGCCCGAGGCGCAGGCCATCCGGCGCCGGGCGGTCGTCCTCGGCGCGCTGCGGGCCGTCGAGGACCTGCACGGTGAAGGCGGACGAACGAAAACGGCGGCCTCGATCGGCCGCCGCCAGAAACTGCTTGCGTTGCGTCAGACGGGCGAGGCGCATGGCGATTGGCCAGTCTTCCGGAAAAAACGCTCGCGGATGCGGCGCGCGGTGATCACGCGCCGGACGCTCAGGCCGAGAGCTTCTTGCGGCCGTGAGCGCGGCGGGCGGCGATGACCTTGCGGCCGCCGGCGGTCGCCATGCGGGCGCGGTAGCCGTGGCGGCGCTTGCGGACCAGCTTGCTGGGTTGATAGGTTCTCTTCATCGTCCGTCTCCGGGGCTCGTCGGCACAGTGGCCGCGGCTTTCCCAGTAGAAAGCGTGGCCGACCGAGCCTGCATGCGAAAGGTTCCGCGCCGCCCCGAGGGTTGCGCAAGTGGCGGGCTTATGACGGATGGCCCGGTTCAAGTCAATGCCGAAGGCGGCTGCTGCGGCGAAGACGCGCGCCGGTTTCGCCGGCTGTTCCGCCCGGCTTGCGCTCGCGGCCCCGATCACCGATATAGCGGGCGGGAGGTTGGCGAGGGACGTCTCACTCGCCAACCGGGTCAGGTCCGGAAGGAAGCAGCCCTAACGAGACCGAACGGGTCTTCGTCCAGCCTCCCACCTCCGCCGGCGGGCGCCCGGCGGCCGGGGTCGCGCCGCCGCCCTTCCGCAGCGCGGGCGGCACCCCGAAACGGGCGTTGACCCCCACGCGGCGAACCGCCAAACCAGACCGATGAGCGACGACACGACCGCAGCGCCTCCGGCCGACGAGCCGGGCTTCGCCGGCTTCGACCCGGCCCCTGCGCCCGCGCCGGCGAGCGCCGCCTCGCCCTATCGCGTGCTCGCCCGCAAGTACCGCCCCGCCCATTTCGGCGACCTGATCGGCCAGGATGCGATGGTGCGGACGCTTACCAATGCCTTCGCCGCGGGGCGCATCCCGCAGGCCTGGATGCTGACGGGCGTGCGCGGCGTCGGCAAAACCACGACCGCGCGCATCCTGGCGCGCGCGCTCAACTACCAGACCGCCGATGGCGGTGGCGGGCCGACGACGAATCTCGAGACCTTCGGCATCCACTGCAAGGAGATCATCGAGGGCCGGCATATCGACGTGCAGGAGATCGACGCGGCCTCCAACAACGGCGTCGACAACATCCGCCAGATCAACGACGCGGTGCGCTACGCGCCGGTCTCGGCCCGCTACAAGGTCTATATCGTCGACGAGGTGCACATGCTCTCGACGGGGGCCTTCAACGCCTTCCTGAAGACGCTGGAGGAGCCGCCACCGCATGCGCGCTTCATCTTCGCGACGACGGAGATCCGCAAGGTCCCGGTGACGGTGCTATCGCGCTGCCAGCGCTTCGACCTGCGCCGCGTCGATGCCGGCCTGCTGGTTTCGCATCTCGCCGGCATCTGCCGGACCGAGAACGTCTCCGCCGAGGAGGAGGCGCTGGCGGCGATCGCGCGTGCTGCCGAGGGCTCCGTGCGCGATTCGCTCTCGATCCTCGATCAGGCCATCGCCCATGCCGCCGGCACCATCACGCTGGAGGATGTCCGCTCGATGCTCGGCCTCGCCGACCGGGCGCGCGTCATCGACCTGTTCGAGGCGGTGATGAAGGGCGACATCGCCACGGCGCTGGGTGAGCTGCGCGCGCAATACGATGCCGGCGCCGACCCGGCGGTGGTGCTGTCCGACCTCGCCGAATTCACCCATCTGGTGACGCGGCTCAAGCTCGTGCCCGACGCCGTGAAGGACAACAGCCTCGCCCAGGCGGAGCGCGTGCGCGGCGGCGATTTCGCCCAGCGCCTGTCGATCCGCATCCTGGCACGGACCTGGCAGATGCTGCTCAAGGGTCTCGCTGAGGTGAAGCAGGCCGACCGGCCGATCATGGCCGCCGAGATGGTGCTCGTGCGGCTGGCGCACGCCGCCGACCTGCCGACCCCCGACGAGGCTTTGCGGATGCTGCGCGACGGCTCGGGCGCCGTGGGAGGCCAGGCGACCGCCTCCGCCCCGCGCCCGCCCTCCGGCGGCGGTAACACGGCCCTCGCCGCCCGGCCTATCCTCGCCAGCGCCAATCCGGCGCCGGTGATGGCGCCCGCCCCGCGCGCCCAGGCCCTGCCGGCCGTCAGCGTGGCCTCGCTGGAGGACGTCGTCGCGCTCGCCTCGCAGCATCGCGACATCACGCTGAAGCTGGCGCTGGAGCGCGACGTGCGCCCGGTCCGCTTCGAGCAGGGGCGGATCGAATTCGCGCTGGCGAACGGCAGCTCGCGCACGCTCGCGACGGATCTCTCGCGGCGGCTGAAGGAATGGACCGGCCAGACCTGGATGGTCGCGGTGGTCAATGCCGAGGGTGGCGCGACGCTGCGTGAGCAGGCCGAGGCCGCCAAGGGCCAGCGCGAAAGCGACGCCGCCTCGCACCCGGCCGTCAAGGCGGTGCTGGAACGGTTCCCGGGCGCGCGCATCGTCGATGTGCGCGATCCGCGTGCGGCCGGGCCCGACAGCGCGGCGACGGCTGCGCCGGCCGACGAGTATCTGCCCGACGGGGAGCCGCTCTTCGACGATGCGGAGCCCGATTTCGACGGCATCGATTTCTGACGGAGGAGTTTTCGCGATGCGCGACATCATGGGCCTGATGAAGCAGGCGCAGGAGATGCAGCAGAAGATGGCCAATGTGCAGGCCGAGCTTGACACCATCGAGGTCGAGGGCGCGGCCGGCGGCGGCATGGTCACTGTGACGATGACGGCCAAGGGCGCGGTCAAGGCGGTCAAGATCGACCCCTCCCTGATGGTCGCGGATGAGCGCGAGATTCTCGAGGATCTGGTCGTGGCTGCCTGCGGCGATGCCCGCACCCGCGCCGAGCGGGTGATGCAGGAGCGCATGTCCGAGATCACGAAGGGCCTGCCGATCCCGCCCGGCATGAAGCTGTTTTGATCTGCAGGCCGTCATGCCCAGGCTTGACCCGGGCATCTCTCAGCCGAGAAACATCCTGCAGGAGATGGTCGGGTCAAGCCCGACCATGACGCGAGTGTTACGTCCATGTCCCGCGCCATCGCCGGTCCCGAGATCGAGCGGCTGATCCAGCTGCTCGCCAAGCTGCCGGGGCTCGGGCCCCGCTCGGCCCGGCGTGCGGCGCTGCATCTGGTGAAGAAGCGCGAGGCGCTGCTCGGCCCGCTCGCGGAGGCGATGGCCGTGGCGCGCGAGCGGATCGTGGTCTGCTCGACCTGCGGCAATGTCGACACCAGCGACCCTTGCGGGCTCTGCCGCGATCCGCGCCGCGACGACGGGCTGATCGTCGTCGTCGCCGACATTTCCGATCTCTGGGCGCTGGAGCGCTCCGGCGCGGTTCCGGGGCGCTATCATGTGCTGGGCGGCGTGCTCTCGGCGCTGGACGGGGTCCGGCCCGAGCATCTCTCGCTCGACGCGCTGGTGGCGCGCGCCTCGAATCCGGTGGTGAAGGAGGTCATCCTGGCGCTGAGCGCCACGGTCGATGGCCAGACCACGGCGCATTTCATCACCGATCTGCTAGCGCATCTGCCGCTCAAGGTGACCAGGCTCGCCCATGGCGTGCCCGTCGGCGGCGAGCTCGACTATCTCGACGACGGCACGCTGGCTGCCGCGATCCGCCAGCGCACCGGCTTCTGACGGCAGGCCGCGGTCAGAACTTGTAGGCGACGCTGGCGCGCAGGGTGTGGAAGGTCGGCTCCTGCCGGACCGTCAGCCCCAGCAGCGGGCCGCGCGCCGTCTGACCGACCTTGCCAAAATCGCTGTAGCGGTATTCGGCGCCGAGGATCACATTGTCCGTATAGGCGAAGGCCACGCCCGCGCCAGCCGTCCAGCCGGTCCGCGACCGGTCGAGGCTCTCAGGCGCTGCCGCAGCCGCTCCGGCGAGGTGGTAGCTGAATTCGGTGAAGGCCGCGCCGCCGGTGGCGTAGATCATGAACCGGTCGAGCGCGAAGCCGGCTCGCCCGCGCAGCGAGCCCTGCCAATCGCGCGTGATCCGCGCCGAGATGCCCGGCGCGACCAGCGTCTCGCCGCTGTCGAGCGCCTCGATGTCGCCTTCGATGCCGAAGACGAGGCTGCCCACCTGATAGTTGAAGCCGGCATGGCCTCCGCCGAGCGCGGCATCCGAGCTCTGGCGGAAGGCCGCGCCGTTGAAGGCCCGGCCCAGCGTGTCGGACAGTATCGTCTTCTCCTGGCTCCAGGCGTAGCCGCCCTGAACGCCGAGATAGATGCCGGTCCAGGAATAGAAGGAGGGCAGCGCCGGGGCCGGCGGCAGTTTCCGGGACGAGGGCATGTCGGCCGCCAGAGCGGGAGAGAGCACCAGCCAGGCGCCGCACAGGGCGGCCACGCCGGCGAGAGCCGCTTTCTGGTGCATCGTCATCGCAGCCTCAACGCGTTTACGAAACGGGGAACAGGCCGCGGGGCGAGCGGCTGTCTCGACGATCAGAAAGCATTAAGGTTAACGAGCGGCTAACTCCGGGCGGGTTGGCAGTCCCGGAACCTTCGCGCCGGCCCGCCGTTGCTAGGCGGTGCTGCCGCGAGACCATGCGGCAGTGGAGCGTCCTGCATGTCCCTTCTGAAACGGATCACGGGTGCAGCCGGAGCCGGCGTGGTGCTGGGCTATGCGGCCGAGGCCGTATCGCGCCGGTTGTCGCGCGGCAACCGGGAGGCCGCGCGAGGCCGCATGGCCCGGGTGCCGTGGCAGATGACCTGGCTCGGCTGGAAGGACGTGATGCTGCGCTTCGCGACCAATATCGCGGACAACCGGATTAGCTCGCTCGCGGGCGCGGTCGCCTTCTTCACCTTGCTGTCGATGGTGCCGGCCCTCTCGCTGCTGGTCACGATCTACCGCTATCTCACCGACCCCGCGACGATCGCCGAGCAGCTGGACGCCGTGACGACGGTGTTCCCGCAGGCGGCCCGCGAGCTCATTCACGAGCAGGCGATGCGCCTCGCCGGCCAGAATGTCGAGGCGCTGTCCCTGACCTTCCTGATCAGCTTCGCGGTTGCAGCCTGGTCCGCCAATGCGGCGGTGAAGGCCGTTTTCGACGCGCTCAACATCATCTATCGCGAGCAGGAAAAGCGCAGCTTCATCAAGCTCAACCTCATCTCGCTGGCAACCACCATCAGCGGCGTCATCCTGCTGGTGGCCGCGCTCACGGTCATCGCCAGCCTTCCCGTCGTGACGGCGCTGTTTCCGTTCGCCTTCGAGCTGGAGCGGCTGATCCGGCTGGTGCGCTGGCCCGCCTTCTTCCTGATGGCGACGCTCGCCATCGCAGCGCTCTACTGGATCGGCCCCAGCCGCGAACGGGCCCGCTTCGTCTGGGTGATGCCAGGCGCGGTCGCGGCCGCCCTGCTCTGGGCCGGCGCCTCCTGGGCCTTCTCCTGGTATGTCGGCACGCTCGGCAACTACACGGCGACCTATGGCTCGCTCGCGACCATCGTCGTGTTCATGACCTGGCTCTGGCTCTCGGCGATGATCGTGCTGGCCGGCGCCGAGTTCAACGCAGAGCTCGAACACCAGACCGCCCACGATACGACGACCGGAACGCCGAAGCCGATGGGGCTGAGGGGCGCCCGTATGGCCGACACCCTCGGCCCACCCGCCGCCGGCTAGGGCGACGCCTTCCCGCAGCCTTTTCTCCGCCGGCGCCCGCCGCCGGACACGGAGTGTCACGCCATGCTCGATCCCGACAGCACACGCCACGAAGACCTGCGCAGCGGAGCCAGCCCCTGGCTCTCAGGCCCGCCCCGGCCCACCAGCATCGGCCTTGACTCGGATACACGCTGCGACGTCGCCATCATCGGCGGCGGCATCACCGGAGCGCTGGCGGCCGAGCATCTGACCGGCCTCGGCCATGATGTGATCCTCGTCGATCGCGAGCGCGAGGGCTTCGGCAGCACGGCGGCCAGCACCGCGATGCTGCAATGGGAGATCGACCTGCCGCTGCGCCGGCTGGCCGAACTCTACGGTTTCGAGAAGGCGGCCGACGTCTACCGGCGCAGCTTCAAGGCGGTGGAGGGCCTGATCGAGAGCGTCGCCACGCTCGGGCTGGGCAGCGCGTTCCACCCGCGCGATACGGTCTACCTGGCCGCCGGCGACGTCGGCCCGCCCGAGCTGCGCGAGGAGTGTGCCCTGCGGGTGAAGGCCGGCCTGCCGGGGCAGCTACTGGATCACACCACCTTGCTCAGCCATTACGGCTTCGACCGGGCCGCCGCGATCGTTTCGCCCGGCTCGGCCGAGGGCGATCCGCTCAGTCTCTGCCATGCGCTGCTGCATGTGGCGGCCCAGCGCGGCGCGCGGCTGGTGCGCGGCGAGGCGGTCGCCTTCGACACGACCGCGAGCAGCGCCACGGTGCAGCTCGCCTGCGGCCGCACCATCGAGGCCGGGCATGTCGTGCTGGCAACGGGCTATGTCATGCCCGACTGCGTGCACAGCGAGCTTCACCGCGTCGCCTCCAGCTGGGCGATCGCGACCCTGCCGCAGGCGAGCGAGGTCCTGTGGCCTGGCCCCGCGCTCGTCTAGGAAGCGTCGGAGGACTACATCTACTGCCGCACGACCGTCGACGGGCGCATCATCATCGGTGGCGAGGACGAGGACGACGACGATCCCGAGCGCCGCAAGGCGGCCGGACCGCAAAAGACGGCCGCGCTCCTCGCCAAGCTGCAGGCGCTGGTGCCCGGAGCGGCCCCGACGCTCGGCCATGCCTGGTCGGGTGCCTTCGGACAAACGGAGGACGGGCTTCCGCTGATCGGGCGGGTGCCCGGCCATCCTCGCCTGCTCGCGGCCTATGGCTATGGCGGCAACGGCATCACCTTCAGCTATCTCGCCTCGCGCCTGATGGGAGCATTGATCGGCGGCGTCGAGGCCCCCTGGTTCAGCCATTTCGCGATCGACCGGCCCGACCCCACACGACGCTGATGGGGTCTGGTTGCGACGCTGCAATACAAGGCTTGCAGCGTCGGGAGCAGACAAGCCGCGCCCGAGGCGCCATGTCTCGACTGGCGGCCTATCGGCCGCGATGCGAGAAGGAGGCTGCCATGGCAGCGGTCGCTGATCTGTCGAGACCCACCCTGGAGGCGCTGCAGGCTCCCTACCACATCGGCACGGTGACGCTGCGCGTCAACGATCTGGCGGGGCTCACGGCGTTCTACCGCGACAGCATCGGGCTGCAGGTGATCGCGGAGACGGCCGAGGCGACCGATCTCGGCGTCGATGGCGCGGTGCTGGTGCGGCTCGAACGTGGCGCCACACGGCCGGCCTCGGCGGCGGGCCTGTTTCATCTCGCCCTCCTGCTGCCCTCTCGCGCCGAACTGGCCGACTGGCTCGCGCACGCCGCTACGATCCGGCTCCCGCTGGAAGGCGCCTCGGATCATCTCGTCAGCGAAGCGATCTATCTGTCGGATCCTGAAGGCAACGGCATCGAGATCTATCGCGACCGGCCACGGGCCGACTGGCCGCGGCGCGGCGGTGCAATCCAGATGGCGACACAGCGGCTCGACCTGCAGGCGCTGCTGGCCGAGGCGCGGCCGGGACGCTATGGCGGCATGCCGTCCGGCACCCGCATGGGACACATCCATCTTCGCGTCGGTGACACGGCCGCGGCGGAGGCTTTCTATGCGGGCGCGCTCGGCTTCGAGCTGATGGTCCGCTATCCCGGCGCCAGCTTCCTGGCGAGCGGTGGCTATCATCACCACATCGCCGGCAATGTCTGGAACAGCCGTGGCGCGGGGCCACGCCAGCCGGGCGAGGCCGGGCTTGCCGCCTTCGAGATCGTCGCCCGCGACACGGCCGATTTCGACGCGATGCGCGGGCGCATCCTCTCAGCCGGGGGACGAGAAGCCGAAGCGGGAGCTGTCGCGACAATCGACGACCCCTGGGGCAACCGGCTGGTGCTGGTCGCGGCACAGGGCTGAAAGCGCGAAAAAGCCGCCGGAAACCGGCGGCTCTGCCCTACATGCCGGTCGGTGACCGCTCAGCCCTTGGCGGGCTGGGCCACCGCGGCCGTGACGAAGCTGGTGATTTCGCGCGTCGAGAAGGGTTTGCGCAGAAAACGGACCTTGCGCAGCATCTCGGGGACGTCGCTCGGCGTCGAGCCCGAAACGAAGGCAAAAGGCGTGCCCTTCTGCAGAAGGTTGGCGGCAACGTCGAAGGTCTTGCCGCCGACCACATCGATGTCGAGCAGCGCGCAGGAGATCTTGGCCGCCGTCGCCGCCCGCTGGGCCTGCGACACGGAGTCCACGACGATCAATTCTGCGGCCGGGCCGAATTGCTCGGCCACGGCGGTTTCGATGTCCATCGCAATGAACGGATCATCTTCGACAATCAGGATGCGGATATCAGACATGGACGACCGCTTCCTCCCTTACTCTGCCAACGCTGACGTTACACGAACGACAACGGAATCGCGCTGGCTAATGTTCCGGGATTCCACCCATCCGTCCTCGGGTTGCGCGCCGATCGGCTCAATTTGAGCCTTTACGGTTAGCAAATCGTAACCGCACCGGGCTTGCGATCAGCGTCGGCGGCCGGGGCGGACGAGCGAGAGCTCGAAGCCGGTGACGCCGACCGCGACATTGATGCCACGTGCGCCCTGGAGCGAGAGCGGCTGTAGCGTCACCTCATTGTTGTTGCCGCCGACCAGCAGATTGGCGCTGCCACCGACGCCGGCCGAGGCGCCCGCGGTGGCGCCCGCATAACGACCCGCGAGCACGCCAAGCGGGGCGCGGGCATAGGGGCCGTAGACGCGCCAGGACATGGTGCTTGCGCGCATCCGGCCGAGGTCGAGCCCGAAGTTCCGCACGACGCCGGTATAGCGCTGCACCGGGCCGCGACGCGGCGTGAAGGTGCAGTTCATCGGCCGCTGGGAGGTGACGACGAGGCCGAGCCCCGCTCCGACATTGCAGGCCAGGCGCCCTGCCGGCGGGCCGGACTGCGCGGCCGCAGGAAGGCTCGAAACCACAAGGGCACATGCGGCGACACAAGCAGCGGAGGCCGCCTTGGCAAAAGTGATCATCGAGAAGCTCCTGACATGAAGATGTCCCCCAAACGCCCCACGGCCGGCACAGTTCCGCGCAAGCTGGAACTGGTCAACTCCTGCGGCGTTCCAACGAGCACGAAGCTGAAAGGTTGCACAGCGTGAACCAGCCCCGGCCCGCTCTCTTTCCCTGGTGGCGCGGCGGCGCATCCGGCGCGCAGCCCCCCTTCTGGGAACTCGAATCTCTGCTGCTGCTCGGTTTTGCGCGCGACGCCGCCCTGCAGCGGATCGCGGCCCGACGCGCCCTGACCGATCGGGGCGTCATGGCCGACAGATCGCGGAGCTTTCTTGATCTGACGCGCGCGCACGACGCGGCCCATGGCTGAGAAGAACCACTGCGGCCCGTGACGCTACTGGCAGAAGCGGCTGGACGCGCGCCGCGGCTGGATATCGACGTGGAGATGATCCTGATGGGTGGGGTCCGAGCCCGGGCCGAGCGCGGTCAGGAAGGCACCACAGGCCGAATGCCGCAACCCGGTGAGGAAGGCCTCATGGCCTCCTGGCTTCGCCATCTCAACGGAAAGCCGTTCTGTCCCCGATCCGATCCCGATGGCGAAGACATCGAGGGCCCGACCGGTGGCATGCTCGCTCAGAGGCCCCTCTGACCGACGGTTGCGACGTCGGCATTCATGGCCACCCCCGACGCGTAAAGCTGAGAGATCCAGGCCGTAGTGTCCGCGGGCGAGAGGCTGCAGGCTTGTCTCGATCCACGCCGCGACCGTTGTTGCCATGTCGCAGGCCAATGTCACCGGCGGCTGGAGGTCGACCTTGCGGCGTTCGCCCTGCCTGCCGACGCGGATCGACAGGGCGGAAATCTCGATGGGCTCAACGACGGTGCATCCGGCCTCGACTGCCGGCAGCGTGACGGCCCTCAGATCAGGGCCGTAACGCTGGCGCAGCGATGCCAGGCAGGTTGCAGCCGGAGCAGCGGCCGGTGTCGCTGCGGCGTCGGACGGTGCAGGTTCCGGCGAGGGACTTTCGCGCGCCGGTTCCGGTGGTGCTGTGCGAGGCCACTCAGCCGGCCGCGGCGGCGGACGCGTCTCACCGCTGGCGCCCTGCACCTGCACCAGTGCCGTCAGCAGGACAAGGGCGGCCGAACGACCCATCGACCAAGCGAGCGCGGGCCCGCAGCCTCCACCGCTCTTGTGTCTTCGGAGCCGGATCGCCCTGCTCGTCAGATGTCGAGCGCCGCGGCACTGGCGATGGCGAGAGCCGTGAGACCCGCCATCACCAGGGACAGCACCTCACCCATGATCGAGCCATCGGGTAGGACGCCCCCGAACAGCGCCAAGCCTGCCGATGCGGCACCGATCAGCGCTGCGACGAAGGTCATCGTCATGACACGCACTCCCAGGGCGAGCGGCCGTTCCGTTTCGCCTCGCGGGAGAACGTCACGGGAGCGCGCTTGTTCCGCGCCTCCGCCGGTCGATGGGAGTCGCCAGAAGACAGGAGACCCGCGACTTGTTCGCGTCGCGGGTCTCCGGGATACGACCGGGATGCGCTGAATTAAGCCGCCTTGCGGCCCGCCCGGCGGTCGAAGAACAGCGCCTGGCTGATCGCGGCCTTCACGGCTTCCGGCTGGAAGGGCTTGGTGATCAAGAAGGCCGGCTCCGGACGATCGCCCGTGAGCAGACGCTCCGGATAGGCCGTGATGAAGATCACGGGCACGTCGATCGTGGACAGGATCTCGTTGACCGCGTCGAGGCCGGAGCTGCCATCGGCGAGCTGGATGTCGGCGAGAACGAGGCCAGGGCGCTTCTTTGCGACCAGCGCGATCGCCTCGCGCTGCGTGCGCGCAACGCCGGTGACGGTATGGCCAAGCTCCTCGACCATGGTCTCGATGTCGAGAGCGATGATGGGCTCATCCTCGATGATCAGCACGTCGGTGGCGACCTGTTCGGCGATCTCCTGACCGGCCGTCTGCACCAAGGCGGCAGCGTCGGCCGACGAGACGCCCATGATCGCGCCGACCTCGTCGATCGAGAAGCCCTCGACCGTGCGCAGCAGGAACGCCTGGCGCGGACGCGGGGTCAGCGCCTCGAGGTTGCGCTCGACGGCGTTGGGGTTCAGCGTGACGGGCGCCGTCGGGTCAGCGGTGTTGAGACCGACCGACGACCACAGCTTGAGGAAGGTGCGATAGAGGCCGATGCGGGGGTTGAGATCGCGCGGGAAAGAGGCGGGATCGAGCACGAGCGCCTCGAGCATCGCGACGACATAGGCATCGCCGCCCGTCTGCGTACCGGTCAAGGCGCGGGCGAATCGGCGCAGGTAAGGCAGATGCGGCGCAATTTCCTTGGCGATCGACATAGAGATATCCCCATTAAAACAGGCCGGAAATGAGCACTCAGGCTGCCGCAATGACAAGCGATTTATTTTTCAAAATGAGGGGAACCTTTTACGGCAACACCTGTTAAACGGGACTATCCGTGTCGGAATTCGCCGCGAGGGGGCATCCGACTGACGTTGTCGAGAGGTCGGGACCGGCTGGAAAAGCCGGCCCGGTATTCGCACGAGGGCCGATATGAGCGATGTGAATTCAGCCATGGCCGCGCCGGAAGACGGTGCGGACAGCGAGGTCGAGGTCATGCTTGACCCCAGGGTGCAGGAATCCATCGGACGATCGCTCAAGGCTCATTACGACGACATCGTCAACGCGCCCGTCCCTGACAAGTTTCTGGTGCTGCTCGCTCAGCTCGAGGCAACCGAACGTCGCGCTGACGGAGCATCGACCGATGAGCTCAACTGAATTCAAGGACGGGCTGATCAAGGAGATCCCGAATCTGCGAGCCTTCGCCGCCTCGCTGTCGGGTTCGATCCAGCTCGCCGACGATCTGGTGCAGGATACCCTGCTCAAGGCGTGGGGCAATTCGGAGAAGTTCGAGCCCGGCACCAGCCTGCGGGCCTGGCTCTTCACCATCCTGCGCAACACCTACTACTCGCTCTACCGCAAGCGCGGCCGCGAGGTGCAGGACAGCGAAGGCACCTATGCGGAGCGCATGGCGACCCATGGCAACCAGGAAAGCCATCTCGATCTCGCCGATTTCCGCAAGGCGCTGGCCAAGCTCCCCGAGGAGCAGCGCGAAGTCCTGATCATGGTGGGCGCGACCGGGCTCTCCTACGAGGAAACGGCGGAGATCTGCGGCGTTGCGATCGGGACGATCAAGAGTCGTGTGAACCGCGCCCGCACGAAGCTGGCCGAGCTTTTGTCCATTGGCAGCCTCGACGACCTCGGGCCTGACCGGCAAAGCGCCGCCGCGATTCAAAGGGTCGGTTCCGAAATCGTCGGGCCCTGATGCGCCTCGCGCGCTTCCCCACCGTCCGGGGGCGGCTGCTCGCCCTGCTGGTCGCGATCGCATTTCCGATCGCCTGCCTGACGGCGCTTGCGGCGCTCACCACCTACAACACGGTCATCGCCGCGATCGAGATCGCGCAGGCGCGAACGGCGGACGATTTCGCCGTGCGCACACGGGTCTGGCATCGGGGCGCGCTGCGCGTGCTTCTGAGTTCGGGGGAGCTGATCGCGACCTCTGACGCGACGACGCAGACATGCGGCGCCGAAGCGCGACGCATGCTCGACCGGATCCCCGGCTATCTGGCTGTCCTCTACAGATTGGCCGATGGCCGGACCTGCTTTGCGGCGACGGACCCCGCGCTGACCGAGACCGGCATGACCGAGATTGCGGCAGGGCTGACCCGGATGCCGCGGTCGGTGTCGCGTTCGCAGATCCAGCTTCCCCCGGCCCGATTCGACAAGGTGCGGATCGGCGGCAGCGATCACCTCGTCACGCAGGTTGCTCTCGACGGCGATCCGGTCCTGCGTGACGCGCTGCTCCTCTCCGATCCGGACTTGCTCGATCAGGTTTTCGAGCTCGGCGGCGCCAGCGATGGCGTCAACGTCGCGCTGGTCTCGGGAAAAGACACGGTGGTGATGCATCGCGGTGAGGGACGGCAGGACGATCTGTCTTGGCTGCCTGACGAAAGCACCTTCCCAACCGACGGGCGCCGCTGGGAAGCCCGCAGCCGCGCCGGTCACAAGCGTTCCTATGCGGCGCGTCTGGTCTCGGCGCCCGATCTCTATGTGATCGCGAGCTTCAGCAACGCCCCGGAGCGAGCAGCCCGGATGCAGTTCCTGGCGCTGCTCGTGGCGCCGATCCTGACTCTGATCCTGCTCTGCCTCGTCTATCTGCGTGCCATCGACCAGCATTGTGTCAAATGGCTGCGAGGCATCGAGGCGGCGGCCCGCGCCCGCTCGGGCCAGCCCAATGTCCGAGCCGTCATCGCGGATGACATGCCGAGCGATATCCGCAGCGTGGCGGAGGCCTTCAACACCATGGTCGAGGAACAGGAAGTCCGCCAGCGGCGCCTCCAGACGGCCCTCGACGACAACCGCTTCCTGGTTCGCGAACTGCATCACCGGGTGAAGAACAGCCTCCAGGTGGTGCAGAGCTATATCGGCCTCAAGAAGCGCGACTATCGCGATGAGGCGCGGTTGGCGCTGGCGGACGCCGAGACGCGGGTTCACGTGCTCTCGGCCGCCTATCGCTTCACCCTCGCCGATGGCGAGATGCAGCCGGTGCGCGTCGACCTCTTCATCGAGGATGTGGTGACGATGATCACCAATCTGGTGCGCAACCGCGACCAGTGGGTCAGCAGCCGGCTCGAAACAGAGGCGACGCTCTCGGTCGACCGGATCATCCCGCTCGGCTTTCTGCTGGTGGACATCGCCTCGCGGGTGCTGCGCAGCACGCCGGGTGTCAGCCTGACGATCAACGTGCGGGATATCGATGCGACGACGCTGGAAGTCGCGCTCGAGGCCGACCGGGCGATCCCGGTCAGCGAGCCGCCGAAGATGTTTGCGGGGCTCGTCGCGCAGATCGAGGCGGTGCAGGTCGAGAAACCCGAGGGGCGCAGCCTCGGCAGCTGGCGCATCAGCCACGGCGCGTGACGAGACGCCCGGCCTGCTCAGGCCGGGCGGTCCACGGTCTCGATCGTGACGCCGACGCCGAGGCCAAGAAACGAACCGGTCAGGCCTGTGAAACTGCCGGCGACCGGAGATGCATCCTCCGGTACGCGTGCGACGGCGACGCGAAGCAGCTGCCGGTCGGCGACGAGATCGTTGGTGGGGTCGAACTCGACCCAACCGTCGCCGGGAATGAAGACGTCAGCCCAGGCATGGGTCAGGCCCACTGTGGAGACGAGCCCGGCAGCGTCGGGTGTGCGGTCGTGGATGTAGCCGGTGACGAAGCGGGCTGCGAAGCCCATGCGACGCGCCAGCTCGATGAAGAGCCAGGCATAGTCCCGACAGGAGCCGGCCTGCTGGCGCAGCGTGTCGGCCGGATGCTGGGTGCCCTCGTCATAGCGCACCGCATAGCTCAAGCCGGCATGGATGGCATGGGCAAGGTCGCGCAGCAGATGGCCCGAACCCTGACCGATGCGGGCGCGAAAATCCGTCAGCCAGTGATCGAGCACGCCGTCGGGGTCGGCGGCGGCGAGATCGAGATAGGGCTGGAGCACCGCGCGCTCGCCTTCTGAATAGACGACCCCGGTCACGGCGGCGGAGGGCTCGATTTCGGTGCGCGGCAAGGCGGAGCCGAAGCGCTGCACCACCAGTTCGCTGACGATGTCCAGCGTGTCGGCCGGCTCGTCGAAATTTGCGATGGCGACCGAGTTGCCATAGGCGTCGTGCATCCAGCGAATCCGGGCGCGCGGCGAGATCGTGAGGGCGGTATCGACGACGCGCAGATCAAAGCTGTCGCGCGGCCGCAGCATCAGGCGGTGCGGCCCGAACTGGACCGGGCCGCCATAGCGATAGGTCGTTGAATGCCGGATGCGCAGATACATGGCGAGCCTGCTGGTTCGACGCCGTTTCCAAAAAACAAGCCGCCCGAAGGCGGCTTTGAGTGGGGCACGAGGGATGTGCCTGTCTTCGAACCCGGCTCGACGCAGAATGTTCCGCGGCGCCGGAAGGATTTCTGCTTAACGCAACACACGCGGCTCGCTGCGCTGAACCTGCGCCTGCTGAGTGCCGCCGATGGCGCGCTTGGTCACGCCGACGGTTCGCTGCGAGGGATCGACGGCGGCGAAGCGGGTATCTGTCGGAAGCTGACGCTCGATCTTCATCTGCGCGATGGCCGAGGAGCTGTCGGGATTCGTCTCCTGGAAGCCGGAGCCCATGGTGAGGGCGCCGACGCCCATGGCCATGAAGCCGAAGAACAGACCGGCGCGCCGAATGGGGGCAAAGCTGTTGGTCAACATCTGTCTCTCCCGACGCCAGCACCGACAACAACTGTCGGCTTCCGGGAAGTTAACGTGAGGATGTCAAGCTGGTTCCATCGGCCTGCCTCTAGGGTCATACCTGCCGATCACATCGGCGCGAGGCTCATCCGTCAGCCAACCTCGTCATTGGCGGCGTCGCGCGCTCTGAACAGCCGCCACAACGACTTGCCGAGGCGCCGCGACGTCATATGGGCGCCGGCCCGGCGCTTCTCCAGCGTGATCTTGCGGTCGTGGAAATCCTCGAGCCCCGGGCGGTGCCCGACGCTGATCAGCGTGGCATGGCCAAGCTCGGCCTCGAACAGGCCGAGCAGGTGGTTCTGGCTGTCTTCGTCGAGGGCGGACGTGGCCTCGTCCATGATGATGATGTCGGGCCTGCGGATGACGAGCCGCGCGAAGGCGATGCGCTGGCGCTCGCCGCCGGAGAGGATACGCTCCCATTTGTCGTCGTCGTCGAGACGACGGGCGAGATAGCCCAGTCCGCAGCGCCGCAGCGCCGCGACCAGCACCTCGTCCGGCACGGGATTGTCGGCCTCGGGATAGAGCAGCACGGTGCGCAGATCGCCCATCGGCAGATAGGGTTTCTGCGGAACGAAGGCGATCGACTTGCCCCGGGGGACGGCGATCGAGCCCGAGCCCCAGGGCCACAGACCGGCGAGCGCGCGGATGAGCGTGCTCTTGCCCGTGCCGCTCTCGCCGACGATCAGCACCTTCTCGCCGAGGCCGATCACGACCGAAGCGTCGGTGATCACCGCGCGGCCGTTGCTGTGGGCGATGGAAAGGCGATCGAGATGGATGGCGCCGTCGTCGCTCTCCTGGAGCGAGATCTGGGTGTCGCCTTCCATGACCGTTCCGATATCGACGCCTTCCAGCGCCTCCTGCAATTCATCGACGCGGGTGACGGAGGCGAACCATTCCGCGAGCCGGACAAAATTATCGACGAACCAGATCAGCGCCGCCTGGACGGCGCTGAAAGCCGCCACGACCTGCATCACAGCGCCCAGCGTCACATCACCCGAGAGATATTTGGGTGCGATCAGCAGCAGGGGCACAATCGGGAAGAGGGCGCCGTTGGTGTTGAGAACGAGCGCGATGACGCCCTGCTGGCGAATGACGCGCAGCCATGCGGCGACGACGCGCCCATAGCTCTCGCCGACCGCATCGCGCTCGTCGGAATCGCCGCGGATCAGCGCGATGCTTTCGGCATTTTCGCGCAGCCGCGTCATTTCCGCCCGGAACAGCGCCTCCATCTCGTTTTTGGCGGCGATCCGACCGACCAGAGGCCGACCCGTGACATAGGCGGCGAGAGAGGCCACGACGGCGTAGCCTATGGCCGCCAGCGCCATGTAGCTCGGGATCTCGAACGCGACTCCGCCCAGGGTGAAGCGCGCCGAGCCGGCGACGTGCCAGAGGATGGCGGCGAAGGTCGCGGCCGTGACGAAGGCGCTGATCAGCCCGATGGCGAACTCGACCAGAGGCTCGATGGCGAGACGGACATCCTCGGCAATGCGGTATTCCGGCGCCGCCTGCTCGCGCGCGACGAACTGAAGCCGGTAATAGCGCTGATCGGCGATCCACCAGCCCGCCAGACGGCGGGTAAGGTATTCGCGCCAGCGCATCTGCAGCAACATCCGGCTGATCACCAGCCCGGACAGCGTGAGCGCCGAAACGCCGACCAGCAGCGGCAACCAGGCTGCGATCTGCCAGGCCGCCCCGGCATCGCGCTTTTCCAGCGCGTCGAAAAACAGCCGGTTCCAGGTGTTGACGCCGACAGCGGTGGCGAGCTGGGCCGCGACGAAGACAAGAACGGTGAAGGTCAGGGTCCAGGCGCGCAGACGCGTCGGTCCGCTCCAGAAGGGCAACGCGAGGCCAAAGAAGCGGCGCATGCGCGACCGTTCGGAGGGGCGCGGCAGATCGGTCATTTCAGCGTCTTTCGGGAGTGAAGCAGCCGACGCTTGCCCTTCCGCGCCGGCACGTCCTGTCTTGTCGCCCGCGTCGCGGGCGTAGGCCTTCCCTAACGTCCATACGTCATCGCGGTTCCCCTTGGTGATGACGGGGCGCGTGAGTTCACCTCCCGCCGCCGGCTTGCTATGAGGGATGCGGAGCGCCCCTGCCGGCGCTCCGGGAGATCGAAGAGGACGATGACGGACAGCGCCTATCCCAACGGCCGAAACGGCGTGCCCTGTCTGGCCTGTCCACTGCGGCTGAAGCCGGCCTTCAAGGACAAGACCGATGAGGAGATCCGCTTCATCCAGGCGATCAAGACCGAGCATCGCCATCTGCCGGCCGGGTCCGACATCATCCATCCGGGGCAGCAGGATGCGGAACTCTACACGCTCTTTTCGGGCTGGGCCTTCCGTTACCAGCTTCTGCCCGACGGGCGCCGACAGATCCTGAACTTCCTGCTGCCCGGCGATCTCGTCGGCCTGCAGGCGTCCCTCCTGAGCGCGGCCCAGCACGGCATCGAGGCTCTGACGGAGGTGGAGCTCTGCGTCTTCCCGCGTAAACGGATCTGGGACCTGTTCGTCCACATGCCGAACCTGGCCTATGAGGTGGCGTGGCTCGGTTCACGTGAAGAGAGCCTGATCGACCAGAACCTGACCTCGGTCGGCCAGCGCAATGCGAGCGAGCGCATCGCCGCGCTGGTGATCTCGCTCTATCGCCGGGCGGAGGCGCTCGGCCTCGTCACGGATGGTGGTTTCCGCTTCCCGCTCTCGCAGCAGCAGCTCGCCGACGCGCTCGGATTGTCGCTGGTCCACACCAGCAAGACTTGGTCGCGGCTGCGCAAGGCCGGCCTCTTCGCCATCGCGGAGGGGCGGCTGACCCTGCTGAACCCGCGCCTGACCTCGAGGATGGCCCTGCTTTACGAACGGGAGGTCGCGCCCCGACCACTGATCTGAAACAAAAGGGGCAGCCCGCGCGTCTCTTGGCAGGCACAGCCGAGGAAAGACCTTGGCTCGGCGGTACACTTGACCCCATATGACGCGCAGGTAACGTTCTCGTCCCCCAAAGGTCGCACCGTCGGTCCGACATCAGAGGCCCCATGTCGCTCACCTCCTCACGCCGCCCCGTCCAGGGAGCTTCGCTGGCCGCTCGTCTCGGGCGTTCCCGTGTGGCTGCGCGGCTCGAGGACGAGATGCGTGTCACGGCCGCGGATCTCGTCGACAGCGTCGCCCAAGCGAGGCTCAAGGTCGCGACCGTGCGCTACAAGGTCGAGGACGAGGTGCGCAGCAAGACCGAGAAGCTGCGCTCGCGGGTGAGCGAAGCGCGCACCAAGCTCGGCGACGAGGCCCGCTTCATCAAGTCCTGGATCGACAATCCCGCCCGCACCGGCTCGGTGACGCCGTCGAGCCCGGCGCTGGCCCGGCGGATGGCTTCCTATGTCGATCCCTCACGTCCCGGACCGGTGATCGAGATCGGGCCCGGAACGGGGCCGGTGACGGAAGCGCTGATCGAGCGGGGCATCAGCGAGGATCGGCTGATCCTGGTGGAATACAGCCCCGATTTCTGCAAGCTGCTGCGCGAGCGCTTTCCGCGCGCGACCGTGATCGAGGGCGACGCCTACGCCCTGTCGAAGACGCTCGAGGGCCATTTGCCGGAGAAGGCGATCGCCGTGGTCTCGAGCCTGCCGCTGTTCAACCAGCCGCCGGCTAAGCGCAGCGCGCTGGCCAAGGATGCATTCACTCTCCTCGTCGACGGGGCTCCGCTGATCCAGTTCACCTATTCGGTGGTGTCGCCTGTGCCGCGCAAGGGCTCGGGCCTGAAGGCCAGTGTCTCGGACTGGGTGTTGCGCAACATTCCGCCGGCGCGGGTCTGGATCTATCGCCAGAACGGCTGAGGCAGGCTGTTCCTGCCAAAGACTTCGCTCGGTGGAAATCGGTTCGAACGTTCCCAGAAACATACCGGTTGGTAACGCATCTGCGTTATGAGGCGCCGCACGAGCAGCCGACTGTCCAGGCTGCTGCGGAAGGGCCTGCCGATGGATGGAAAGACGCCGCGATACAGCTTGCCGCGGTGGCGTCCGACCCGGTGGCTGGCAGAGGCCGGACCCGACGTTCCACTCGAGATTCGCCACGCCCTGATCGCGAGCCTCTTCGGAACGCTGCCGATCTTCATCGCGGGCGTTTTCAATACCGTCACCGTGTCGGTGCTCGTGGCCTTGCGGATGCCGAGCTGGCCGTTTCTGCTCTGGTGCGCTTTTGACATCCTGTGCTGCAGCGCGCGGCTGGTCGTGCTGTTGATCGCGCGACGCCGCGCGGCCAGGCACGAACCGACACCAACCGATCTCTACATTCTGCTGGGCCTGGCCTGGGCGGCCGGCATCGGCTTCGGCGCCTTCATCAGCCTTACGAGCGGAGACTGGGTGGCGGCGACCCTGGTCTGCCTGACCGCGACCGCGATGGTCGGCGGCGTCTGCTTCCGCAATTTCGGCGCGCCGCGCATGGTCGGGCTGATGATCGTGCTGACGCTCGGCCCCTGCACCTTCGCCACGATCTTCGTCAACGAGCCGATCCTGCTGATCGGCCTGCTGCAACTGCCCTTCTACATCTACAGCATGTCGCGGGCCGCCTTTGGGCTCAACAGCATGCTGGTTTCGACCATGCAGGCCGAGCGCGAGCATGCGTTCCAGGCGAAACACGATATGCTGACCGGCCTGCCCAACCGGACCGGGCTGACTCAGGCCCTTCAGGCCAGCCTGACGCGCTATGACGGCTCCAAGCCTCTCGCTCTGATCTATCTGGATCTCGACGGCTTCAAGACGGTCAACGACACCCATGGTCACAACACCGGCGACCGGCTTCTGCAGCTGGTTTCGGATCGGCTGAGGCGGCTCGTTCGTGCAGGCGACGTCGTCGCCCGGATCGGCGGCGACGAGTTCATCGTTCTGTCCGAGCAGATCGGCGGCAGCCCGCTGAAGCGCTTCGGCGAGAGGCTGGTGCGCGAGATATCACAGCCCTATCAACTCGATGAGGCCGTCACCGCCACGATCGGCGTTTCGGTCGGCATCGCTCGCGCCCCGGAGCATGGGCTCGACCTCGAAACCTTGATGGCGGCGGCCGATGCCGCGCTCTACCAGGCCAAATCCGAGGGCAAGGCCCGCTGCATCATGGCGGCGACGCGCCTGCGCAGCGCCGGCTCCGCTTCCAACCCGGCCGCAGCCGCGATGACCTCCCTGTCACCGCGGGCTGCTTGACCCCCGTCTTGTCCTCGGGCCTTCTGCGGACGTGGCGGGAGGACGGGCAGAGTGACGGATCTGGCGCGGCTCGTCCGCGAGATCGCCGCGGAGATGGCGGGGATCCCCGAAAGAGGCGAGGTCGCCAGCTATATCGCACCGTTGGCGGCGGTCGATCCAAGTCGCTTCGGGCTCTGCGTCGTCACGGCGGAGGGCGAGGTGCATCTGGCGGGCGATGCGCTGGAGCCCTTTTCGATCCAGAGCATCTCCAAGGTCTTCGCCCTGACCCAGGCGCTCGGCAAGGTCGGCGAGGCGCTGTGGCAGCGTGTCGGGCGAGAGCCGTCGGGGACGGCATTCAACTCCATCGTCCAGCTCGAGCGCGAGCAGGGCATTCCGCGCAATCCCTTCATCAATGCGGGTGCGCTGGTGGTGGCGGACGTCAATCTTGCCGGCCACGCCCCGCGGGTCGCGATCGGTGAATTGCTGCGCTTCGTGAGGCACCTCGCCGATGACGACGGCATCGCCATCGACGAGCCAGTGGCCAGGGCCGAACAAGCCACCGGATTCCGCAACATCGCGCTGGCCAATTACATGAAAGCCTTCGGCAACATCCGCCATCCGCCGGAGCTGACACTCGGCGTCTATTTCCACCAATGCGCCATCGCGATGAACTGCCTGCAGCTCGCCATGGCCGGCCGCTACCTGATGCATGGCGGCCTGCTTCAGCCTGGCGGCGCCCGGATCGTCTCGTCGCGCCGGGCACGCCGCATCAACGCGCTGATGCTGACCTGCGGCCATTACGATGCCTCCGGCGACTTCGCCTTCCGCGTCGGGCTGCCGGGGAAATCGGGGGTGGGCGGCGGTATTCTCGCGATCGCCCCGGGTCGCGCCTCCATCGCCGTCTGGTCGCCGGGCCTCAATGCCAACGGCAATTCGCAGATCGGGACGCTGGCGCTCGAACGCCTGGCCGAAGCGACCGGCTGGTCCGTCTTCGGCGCCGCGTAATCGCCCTGCGCGTCAGTAAGGTTACCCAGATGTCACGCAGAAACAGAGAATCTTAAGCATTCTGACGCAAGCTTCGGGCCAGGATTCCCAGCGATGTCGGAGGCCGATGCCTCGACGACATCGCAGCGACCAGGATGGTGCCCGTGCAACTCTTTCCCGCCTCGATCAAGAACTACCTCGTCGCGACCATGGCATGCCTGTGCATCCCGGGCGTCGGCGCACTGGCTTACATGGCCAGCCAGTCCTTCGGCGATGTGCGGGAAAACATGCGCCTGGCCAATCTGGTCGAGGCGGACAAGGCGCTGCTGATCGCCGGTAACAGCATCCGCGCCAATCGCGGCCAGGCGCAGACCGCGATCCAGGCGGCTGACGACCCAGCGCCGATCATCGCCAAGGTCGAGCAGGCAAACCGCAAGGACCTCGACGAGGCCGTCGCCCGTCTCACCGCCACGTCGCTCCCCAACCGCGCCGCTCTGGCGGAGGCCGTGGCGACGCAGCAGAAGGCGACCGACGCCAAGTTTGCGGATCTGCGCGCCGAGGCCGCCAAGCCCAAGGCCCAGCGCAGCCTGCAGGCGACGATGCCCTGGTACAACGGCGTCGGCGACATCGAGACGGCTCTGGTGAAGGCGGCGGATGCGACCTCTCTCGCCGTCCGTCTCTCGGACCCGATCATGGCCGATCTCCAGAACGTCAAGTCGACCGGCTGGCGTACACGGTCGTCCTACGGCATCCAATGCTCGGTGTTGCGGCCGCATATGGCGTCGGGCAAAGCGCTGGAGCCGGCGCAGATTCGCCGCCTTGGCGAACTGCGCGGCGTGGCCGACTCGAACATGGAGCAGCTGCGCCAGATGACGCAGCGCAGCGGCGTCGGCGCCGAGCTCGTCCGCAAGGTTGGCGTGATGGGCGCCGAGATGGAGGCCGCCAACAAGGCGATGGATACGCTGATGGCCAAACTCGGCCAGGGCAGCGCCCCGCTGATCTCGGCCGAGGACTGGACCAAGCTGTGCAACGGCCCGTTCACCGCCATGCTCTCGGCCATCACGCAGTCGCTCGACGACATGGCGAGCGTCACGCAGGACAAGCTCGACGCCGCCTGGGCACAGCTCGCCGTCATCGGTGCACTGCTGGCGGCCCTGCTGGTCGTCTGCGTCGTCAGCTGGCGCGGCGTGCAGCGCCGGATCGCCAAGCCGGTCGTCGCGCTGAAGTCGGCGCTCGACGTCATGCAGGCCGGCGATTTCTCCCAGCCCATTCCCGCAGCCGCCTCCCCCGACGAGATCGGCGCCCTCAGCGGAGCTCTGGAAGCCTATCGCGAGAACGCGCTGTCGCTCGAAGCGAGCCGGCGTGACCGCGAACTCGCCATGCTGGCCGACAGCCAGCAGGCGGCGAATGTGCAGAAGCTGCTGGGCGAGGTCGCAGGCATCGTGTCGGCGGCCCAGAACGGCGACTTCTCCGGCCATGCCAGCGTCGGCGATGTCGGGGGGCCGCTCGGTGAACTGGTCACCGGGATCAACGAGATCAATGCGGTAGTGAACGGGGCCACGACCGAATTCGCGGCGGCGCTGCAGTCGGTCGCGAATGGCGACCTGACGCATCGGGTCGACACCGCCTATCGCGGCCGCTTCGCCGATCTCAAGAACGCGATCAACGACACGGTCGACCGTCTCTCGGCCACGGTGAAGACGATCCAGGTGACCT
>NZ_LSKN01000009.1:0-302 GCF_001557075.1 Methylobacterium sp. CCH7-A2 | reverse complement strand
CGGGCCTTCCACCTGGGTGCGTATCTCGTCTTGAGGACGGTGAGGACCACGGCCGTGTCAATGCCGCTGGATCCTGTGTTTGCTATGGCTGGGAGCGATCCCGTTGGCGGTGGAAACCATCTGGATCAGCTTACTGCCGACGTCGGCGATCTGCCGGCGCTATGAGACCTGTTGGCCAAAGCCCAAAGCTGCTTCCCGACATCGGGCGTTATCTGAGCGAACATGTTCCGGCACACCGCGCAGGATAAACAGGTCCGAGAGCACGTCGATGACGTCGATCGCCTTCAACCTTCGATCGATGC
>NZ_LSKN01000001.1:0-288 GCF_001557075.1 Methylobacterium sp. CCH7-A2 | reverse complement strand
CCAGCTGCCATGGCGAATTCGGCCAGGGCAATGGCCGCTGGCCGGTGCTGGCGGGTGGGCAGGGCACGCTCACCGCCGACCGCCCCGAGAAGACGATCGGCTCCTTCTGGCCGGATCTCTCGACGGTCTACGACTACATCCATCGCGCCATGCCGTTCGGCAACGCCCAGTCGCTGAGCGCGGACGAGACCTATGCGCTCACGGCCTATCTCCTTTTCCTGAACGACATCGTGAAGGACGAGGACTTCGAATTGTCGGACAAGAACTTCACATCGGTGAAGCTGCCCA